>NZ_JBPNYQ010000004.1:0-268855 GCF_051235485.1 Pseudoalteromonas nanhaiensis
GCTGGTTTAGCGCCAAATGAATCAGAGGTTAGATACCAAGATTCTAAAACTGTGGCCAAAATTAGTTGACCACTACATGTGCACTCCTGAACAGCATTTTACACTGCTTAATTAACATTTCGATTTCTTGTAATGATCCTTTCTGACTCACCTCTTCTAATTCTTGAAGTGTGTCAGCTAGTTGGTTGCTCCCTACCGTTTTAGCAGAAGTTTTTAGCTGATGGGCAATATCTTTAATATTATTAGGCTCATCAAGATTCAACTGGTTAATTAGCTTCTCTGAGTCGCTAACAAATTTCTCTAGAAACAATTTTTGTAGGCTTTTATCTGTTCCTACATAGTTTTCTAGCACGTCTAATTGTATAAAAGGAGCTTTGTTTCTAGACTCAGTGTGTAACTTGCTAATTTGAGATGCTTGATCTTCCTTCTCAATTGGTTGTGTCGATTTACCATTTAACCAACGTTTTAATTTTTTATTCAATTCTTGCAGTAATATTGGCTTCGCTAAATAGTCATTCATGCCACACGCCAAGCAAATTTGCTCTTCGCCATCTAAAGCATTAGCAGTTGCGGCGATAATTGGTAATGCAGGCAGATTATTTTGCTTTTCAATGATGCGCCTTTGTTTTGTGAACTCATAACCATCCATCACTGGCATATGGCAATCAGAAATAATTAGCGCAAAATCAAATTGCTCTAGCAATTGCAGTGCTATTTTGCCGTTGTCCGCAATGACGCATTGAAAGCCCAGAGTTGCTAACTGGCGTTTAAATAAGTCTTGATTATAAACATTGTCTTCAACAACAAGTATTAGCTCTTGCAAGCGCTCAGCCTCTTTAATACTTGGTAGTGACATTGCTGAGTTTAAGCTTCGGGAGTCTTCATTTTCTTTAGCGATGATATTTTCTAATTGTGCTATGTGTGTACTCACCTTTGAGGCATAGTATGGGTATAAAGGCAGACTAGAGATATTAACATTGCTTGGTTTAGGTAATTTATCTTGGTTATTATCAAGTAAGATATAATGGCAACGACTACCATCTATGAATACGTCTTTGCCTTCTGTAGTAAGCTGCTGGAAAGACTCTGCAGTGATAATAAGATAGTCATATCTTTGACTATCGACTAGTTGCGCATTGAATAATTCTCTTGGGATCACTTCGCAATTAGCTTGCAGTCTAGTGAGGTGAGCATTTAAGTCGGTTTCAAACTTATCTTCATCACCGACAACGGCAATTTTTATTTCTGTAAGCTTGAACGAAAAGTCTGCGACTTCTTGCTGCGCATTAAGTGGTAACTTTACAACAAACTGGCTACCAACACCTTCGAGACTTTGACAATCAATTTCACCCTGCATCATGCCAACCAGTTTGTTGGTGATAGATAACCCTAAACCTGTGCCGCCATATTGGCGCTGAATGCTGTTATCTGCTTGTTCAAAAGGTGTAAAAAGTTTATCTACTTGTTGATTCGACATGCCTTTACCATTGTCTTTTACACCGATTAAATAGAAGCCTGGCTGCTCACTTGGCGTTATAGACACTTCTATTAACCCAGATAAAGTCGCTGTTGTTTTAGTAAATTTAAGCGCATTTCCTACTAGGTTAAGTAAAATTTGTCTTAGCCTTACAGGGTCACCTAGCTGTTTAATTGCTAATTCAGAAGAAAAGTAAAAGGCTAACTTTAATTTTTTATTATTAGCTTGGTAGGCCAGCAGCTCAGCTAACTCTTTAATTATGTCTAGCCAATCAAATGCTAAGTATTCTAATTGCATTTTACCCGCTTCAATTTTAGAAAAGTCTAAAATATCATTGATTATACGAAGTAAAATTAATGCTGAGCTTTTCGCTACATGTGCTAAATGTTGTTGTTCAGGGTCTAAATGTGACTCACCCAACATATCCAACATTCCAATTACGCCATTCATAGGTGTCCTAATTTCATGGCTCATGGTTGCTAAGAAACGTGATTTAGCTTCACTTGCTAATTCTGCATTCACTTTAGCAGCTTGTAACTCTTTAGCTGAATTTATATTACTGGTTATATTCGTTTGGTAAATTAAGGTGTATTTTCCCGAATCAGTGGCAATATTCTTTAATAAGATTTCAAACCAATACTCAAAAGAGTCAACGAGATACTTGCATTTTAATTCGCAGCAATATTCTTCTGCTGCAGAACTGCTATGTAACATATCTAGTAATTCATCTTTTTCAACTAAAGGTAAATTTTTAATAATATTTAGTACGTTATCTCCTTTTGATATTTCAACCCCCATGAATGTAGCTGTATTAACTTGGCTCGTAACAAGCGGATCAGGGTAAAGGTTTTTCATCGTAATTTCTTGCTCACTATTAAGCATAATTATCGAAGCCGGAAAAGCATTTATTGCTTCTTGTAGCAGCTTCTCTGTAGAGCGTTTAATTGTCAGTAGTTTTTGTGTCTCTTTTCTTTCTTTTTCAGCTTCACTCATTTTGTTAAGAGCTTCTTTGCGAGCTGAGTCTAATTCAAGCTGGATCCTTTTTTGTTTTTCGGACTCGTAAACTTGAGTCGTTGTCTCTTTTACAACACCAACTAATGTGTATGTTTGAGAGCTTTCTTTGAAGCGTATTTTTGAAACAAGGTTGAAGTGCCTTGTTTGACGTTCTGCAAGCGTTAACTGTAACTCAGAGGTTTGCATTAAATTTTGGTTTTTTAATTGGTTAATAATTTTGTTTCGCTGAGTTTGATCAAACCGCTTTAGGATAGCTTTTATTTTTACGAATTCAGTATCTAAAGGAAGATTGAATAAGTTTCTAAATCCTTCAGATGTATTTACCCATTTTGTCTCTATGTCTACTTCAAAACTGCCAATAGAAGCGAGCTGTTCGGAAGCACTCATAAATAGCTGTCTTGTTTTTATATTGTCTTGTGCGAGTATTGCTTGTTTTCTATTTTTTTGTTGTGACTTATTACTTACATATAGGATTAGTAGAAATAAGAAAAACAACGAACTAACTTGCCAGATAAATTTACTTTGAATAGTAGATAAAAACGCATTTTTATTTTTTGAGCTTTCATATGAGTAGCTCCCTAAATTTAGCTCTTGATCCCATACATATGCACTGAGTAGCTCTGATTTATCATATTGATTAGAATTTTTATTTATCAGGCTTTTAAATGAAAGTAAGTCGTCTTCTACAAAGTAACCAGCTCTGGGCATATTTTCTAATGTGATTATTTTCTCTCGCGCTTTAGCTATCAAATGGTTAAGACTCACCTCATAGACTATGAGTGTATTAGTTAATCCACTTTGCGAGATTTTTAAACCTGCGATGAGGTAAATAACACCATTTGCAGGTGTCTCAATTGCTTTTGAAATAATTCGACCTTCATTGATAGCTTCACGCTCAGATTGGATGATACTTTGCAGGTTCATACTATTAAGAAATTGAAGATCACGGGGCTCATCTAGATCCATTTCGTTAAAATCTAAATGATTTTGATGTTGTATGGAGGAAAGTGCGCTCAACATTTGATTGGCTTTCTGCTTTTGCCAAAGTTGGTCAAATGTATAGATATTATCTATCGCTTGAAGGTTTAGGTTTCTTAATATCTCAATGTTTGATTGATATTTTAAAAGTTTTTGACTTGCATAGTGTTCAACAAACAAAACAGAGGTTATTCCCACAAAGGTAATAATAAGTTGAATTGTGGTTGCAGTACTGTAGTTTAAACGCTTGTCCTTGCTTAGCGATAATAGCCGAATAATCATACATATTGAAGCAACACATAATATCCCGCCAATAACGGCAAAGCAAAGTGCAAGCAAAGTCTTTTCTTCACCTTGCGTCTTCAATTTTTGTGCACTCAACCGCATTTCAGAGATGATGGTATTACTGTGTTCTATAAGCTCATTCAAATAAGCTGTACTGATATCCCACCATTCAAACTTGGTGATTTTTCCAGTTGCTTTGCCTTGAGATAGTGAGTTGATTAAATTTTCTATTAATAGCTTGTTTTGATTATTGTAGATATTAGCATCTTGGTCATTAAATAAATTTTTAATCAATGAATTATGTTGAGAATGAAGATTAAGTGCTTCTCGTAAGACTACTAATTTAACTTGTTCATCTTCAGATGTTATGTATCTTGCAACTTTTGCTCTGAGCTGCCCACCTAATTCAATTGCTCTTAGTAAAGTGTATAAATCTAACGCTTCAAGGTTATTATCATTACTTTGGCGAATAAAAAACTGCTGCTCGGCTTCAACAATTCGTACTTTTTTTAATAGCAGGGTAATCAAAACCGAGTAGCTTTTAAAAATACTTTCTTTGCTTTTACTTGCTAGTTGGTTTTCATTTCTAATAGACCTTATGTCATTTTCAACTTGCGTCGCAAACTCCTTAAAATAATCTGACTGATCGGCCGCTTTCACATCATCAATGCTAAAATTAGTTGCCTTGATATAGGTGTTAAGTCGCTCTAAATAATCCTTTTCACCCTTTAACCCAGTTGACATTCCGCGTTCACGTTGCAGGGAAAAAATAAGGTTATTTACTTTAGCTAGCCCTTCAAGGTTAACAATGTATTGATTAAGGCTTTTGTTAAAGACCTTTTGTTGGTTGTACTCGTTAATTTCGACATAAAAGAGTGATATGCCAATAATTGATAAAAGAAAGTACAGAATGAACTTAATAAAATAATTCACATCAGGTCCTAACAAAAACGGTTAATGGAAACTATAGTTTATTAATACAATCTGTCTAATGGCGAGAAAATGAAGGTTCCAATACAACCTGAAAATGAAACTTTGAGGCTTGAATATCTGAATTCGTTAAACTTGTTAGATTCAGAAGAAAATGTTGATATAGATCGAATTACAGATTTTATAGCTAAACTGTTTTGTGTTCCGATCGCATTAGTTAGTATTGTAGATTCACACCGTCAATGGTTTAAATCTAAAGTAGGGCTGGATGTTTGCGAAACCCCTCGTGATATATCATTTTGTGGTCATGCAATCCTTGATACTAAACCCTTGATAGTTACTAATGCTCTATTTGATGAACGTTTTTTAGATAATCCGCTTGTTACTGGGGAGCCTTATATCCGCTTTTATGCCGGAGCACCTTTGATTGCTAAGACTGGTGTTATACTCGGGACACTTTGTATTATTGATACACAGCCAAGAGATTTTTCTGAAAATGATACTCAAATTTTAGTCAAACTAGCATCAGATGTAATGCAACTAATTGAAAATTAATTATCTTTATTGTTTTTCGTCGTAAATTGTTTTCTAATCTGTATCAATCACATAGATTATACTGAATGTCAGTATAAACTTTTTTATTACCTAAAATTAATTTTTAGCGCATTGTTAAACGCCGTTTTATAACACAATAATAAGGAGCATATAATGGCAAAAACTCTAACCGGTGGGTGTTGTTGTGGTGAAGTAAGCTACAAAGTAACTGACAACTTTAAACGTTTTTTCTTTTGTCATTGCGAGCAGTGTCGAAAATTATCAGGCACAGCACATGCCGCAAATTTGTTTACCTCGCCGGATGCTATTGAATGGGTAAAAGGCCAACAGCACATTACGCGATTTAATTACCCTGGTCGTGCGTTATCACGGGCGTTTTGTAAAACCTGTGGTTCCGCTTTGCCATTCACTGCAAAAGATAACAGTTATTTGCTTGTTCCTGCAGGCAGTCTAAACGAAGAGCCAAGTAAAGAATTAGATGCGCAGATTTTCTGTGAAGAGCAAACCGAATGGCATAAAAATGGCCTAAATGGCAAAAAGTTGATTGGTTTTGGTCGCGATTAAGCTCGTTGATAATTTGCTTTCTTGTATAAAGTTTGACCAGTTAATCTCGTTTGATTAATCTGTAAACACATTTTAAAGGGAGGTTTAATATGTTTAAAGTTTTAACCTTAGCTGCTTTAGTCTCGTTAGCAGTACCTACAAACGCAAATGAAATTACAGCTGAGTTTCTTAAAAAAGAGCTAGAACTTGCTCATTCTCAGTACATAAATGGCTCACATGATAGTGCGCTCTATGCGTTAAATTCACTTGCAAGAATTCTTGAGCTTGATACTGCTAAAACTCTGCAAACAGAAATAGGCCCAAATAATCTTGCTTTTACTTATCTTCGAATTGGAATCATTCATGAGCATGCAGGTGATCAGCAGCAAGCCAATAGCTATTTTGCCAAAGCGATGAATGCTCACCAAGGCGAAAAACTTCAGCTTGCAGAGCTCAAAGCTTATGTAACTAAATTAGACAAATCAGCTGCTCACTTAATTTAAATGTAACTGGGAATACAAAGAAAACGATGATCAAATGGCAAGAACTAACTAAATATCAAAAAGCTGCATTTTGGTGCTTGATAGCTATTGTTGGTTGGTTCTCACCTGAGATTGCACTGTTATTTCATTTTGGTGGAATAGAAGTTGTATTTGCTTTTTTAGCAATTTACAGCTTGCCAATCATCAGAGTAGCGTGTTCTTACCTTCAAAAAATTAGAGAAAACCTGTTACTTGCCTATGTGTCATTTCAAAAAAGTGCCTCTGGTAAACCCAACGTCTTTTTAATGCAAACTGCATTTTGCTGTCTTGCAGTTGCACTCACCGGATCATTTTCTTTTGCAATGGTATTTTTAATGCCAGGAATGATATTAAACAGTATGCTTGTTTGATTGGGTTAAAGTTATCGAGATACGAGAGTAAAGTTAGCGAGTTGCAAGGGGAAAGTTTGTAGGAGGCGTTTCAACGTCGAGCAAGTAGCAGCGATTTTACATCGCGTCCTAGAGCCTAAACCCTAGTACCTAATGTATCCTACCGTAGGCGTGAAACTTGTTTCGCGCGATATTATGTAGGTCGTGCTTTAGTGCGATTAAAGTGTAAAGTTAGCCGGTAGCGTTTTAACGCCGAATAACTAAGAATCACGGTCCAATCCGTTCCTTCGAGTTCAATAAAAAACACTGAAAAATATGAATGAATTGATAGAGATAGGTTTAAGCGCAGTAAAGCAACATCAGTCTTTACCGTTTTCGATTTATTGCGCTAATGATGAACAGCACATAGTTAATGTGCCTATCGCAAAACCATTACTTGTCGTTGTGTTGTCTGGCAGTAAAAGACTAATTGATACAGAAGAAGTTAACTGCAATGCAGGCGATTTTGTCTTTATGGCAAATACACCTAAGGTCGCCATGCGCAACATTCCGCAAAATATTGGTTATATGGCGTTATTGATTGAGTTTGATTACACAGACTTTGAGTGTTTGAAATATCAATCGGGAGCAAAGAAAAAGTTCATTAATGGGCAAGTAGACTCTTTGTTTCAAATGTCCTTAAAACAATTTATTGAATGGGCTGCAGTAACACCACCACAATTATGGCCAAATAGAAGGCAAGAGCTTCTACAGGTGTTATTTTTGCAGGGCTTTATTGATTTAGGTTCAATCATTGAGCCACCAACACTGACTCATAAAGTACATACTATCATCGCGAGTGATTTAACGCGTGATTGGGATGCAAACAGTATTGCAGCTACGTTAGCGATGAGCGAATCTACACTCAGAAGAAAGTTAACCGCAGAAGAAAGTAGTTTTCAGTTAATTAAAGATAAAGCGCGTTTAAGCCATGGGCTACATTTAATTCAAAGCAGCTCAGAGCCTATTGGAGCTATTGCGCAGCAATGTGGTTTTTCGTCGCAATCTAGATTCACAGATAAATTTAAACTGTTGTTTAATACGACTCCAACAGCTCTTCGTAAAACAATAATGAGCGAAGTAGGCTAATAATTGACAGTTTTGGTACTAATTTGATCTCTCTTTGCTAGGTATTATGATTATTCTTATTAATCGGAGAATATTATGAAATCATCAACATTGAAAATTGCCACGCCATTATTCCTGCTATGTTTGTCTGGCACCACATTCGCTGAGTCTTTTACCTTAACAAGTAAAGACATTGCTCATGGTGAGTTTATGAGTACTTCGCAAGAGTTCAAGGGATTTGGTTGTAACGGCGATAACCTATCACCACAACTTGCTTGGCAAAATGCTCCGAAAGGGACTGAAGCATTCGCATTGACCGTTTATGATCCTGATGCCCCTACAGGCAGTGGCTGGTGGCATTGGCAAGTTGTAAACATTCCTAAATCAGTATCAAGCTTAGCGAGCGATGCTGGAAATGCTGACAAGAATGCTTTGCCTAAAGGGAGTGTACAAATAACAAATGATTATGGTTTTAAAGGCTTTGGCGGTGCCTGCCCACCAGAAGGTCATGGCGCTCACAGATATCAATTTACACTGCATGCGTTATCACAAAAGCTTGAATTACCAGAGAACGCATCAGGTGCGTTAGCAGGTTATATGATCAATGCTTATTCGCTTGATTCAGCAACAATTGAGGCGCTTTATAAGCGTTGAGAGAGTAGCGAGCTGCAAGAGTAAAGTTAGCGAGTTTCGAGGGTAAAGCTTGTAGGAGGCGTTTTAACGCCGAACACTAAGGTTCACGGCTGAAGCCGTTCCTACGTGAAAATCTCCACGGTTTTTGTCGCCATAAATGGCGACCTACAAGGGCACTCGAAGGCGTGAAACTTGTTTCGCGCGATATTATGTAGGTCGTGCTTTAGCGCGATTAAAGGGTAAAGTTATCGAGTTACAAGTTTACAAGGGCGTTTCAACGCCGAAGTTTTCAGGTTCACGGCTGAAGCCGTTCCTACGTGAAAATCTCCACGGTTTTTGTCGCCATAAATGGCGACCTACAAGGGCACACGAAGGCGTGAAACTTGTTTCGCGCATCTGCTCTTAAAAAAGTAGCGGCAGAAAGAGGCCGCTACTTGAGAAAGAGTATGGCCTCAAACATCATTGACTCGCAACTTTAATCATCTTTCTTTGCTTTTTTCGCGAGGATTTCAACTTCGGCTTTTTCGGTCACACCTGCCATACTAAGTGCTGTGCTGCCTACAGATTCATATTCAAGTTTTATTTTATCGAGTTTCGCGTCGTTTTTGTCTGGTAAACTTAAGCTACGTGATGACATCCCTTTGGTTAGAACACCCAGGTTTTCAAATACCTTTTCTTCACCATTATTCATGATGACTTTAATACTTTTAAGGTTCACTGTGCCATGCGTGCATTTAACTTTAATGTGACTATAACGGCTGCTGGTAATAGGGTTTACGGTATCAGTTTCGCTCTTGTAACTAACTTTTTTCTCAGCGATAGTTTTCCACTCGTCATCACCAGCAAAACTATGTGTACTGGCTAATGTTAGTAAAGTAGTTAAAGCTAATAGTTTAATTATTTTCATTTGATTCCCTCCAAAATTATGATCATTCAAAGATATAGCACATAAATAAAGTAATTGCTTATCTAGAAATGATTAAATAAAACCAAATTCATATTTTAGTCGTATTAACAATATGGTTCTTAGATTCACCAAGCTTAAATGGCATGCTATGCTAATTAAGTGTTTATAGTTTATGGAATTTAAATGAGATCTTACTTTTGGATAGTTGCTTTTTTGTTCTCAAACTCAACGTTAGCAAGTGCATTGCTAGATGTTAAGCCGAGTAATAAAACCCAATTTTTGTCTTTAATTAAAGATAAACAAGGGGAGTATGCAGCCAAAGAGGGCAGTGACGCAGTGTGCCAAAATGCATCATTCTCATTAATCAAAACACCCACACAAGGTTTTAGTTTAGGCACGCTAATTGACTTTAGTGATTTGCATAACGGTACGCAGGTAAAAAAAATCCCAAACTTTTGTGTTGTTAGCTCGAAGCTAAAGTACTTTGTAAATGGTATTGTTAGAACCAAGCGCTACTTTCGCTGTGATAATGAAGACGATAATGGCTCAACAACTGAAGATTTGCGTTTTAAAGATAATGGCAATATCACTTATACATTGGATAAACCTGACATTTCATGTGTGTTTGAAAAACAATAAATGTTTTCCTCATGCAAATTTAAGCCTATGATGGGCTTTATTTTTTAATTGAAAACCTTATGACTAGCCAACTCATTCAAGCATTTTTAGTGCTTTCTGCCTTTTATATAGCAAGCCTCATAATTGACCGGGCAATTAAACAGTTTCAACGTCGGTTTGATTCAACTGCACTTGAAACTTTCCGGCTAATTTCTAACTCGCAGCGCGCTATTTTATTATTCATTGCTATTGTGCTTGCGTTATCGAAACTCGGTTTTGATGTTGCGGCGTTGGTCGCAGGCTTAGGCTTAACGGGCTTTGCACTGGGTTTTGCGTTGAAAGATGCTATTTCAAACCTAGTTGCTGGTGTCATGATTGTACTTTATAAACCTATTAAGCTTGGTAATTACATAGAAGTGAGTAATTCAAAGGGCACTGTGATTGATCTTAATTTGCGCTATATCACAATTAAAGGCGAAGGAGCTGTGCATTTAATCCCTAACTCTTTAATTTTAAGTAATAAAGTGTCAATCATTGATCGTGAAGACGATTAATAGCAAAAACTAGCTATAAAAAAAGCAGCCTAGGCTGCTTTTTGAAGTTTTAGCAAATTACATTTGAGATTGCAGGTAATTTTCAAGCCCTGCGGTTTTGATTAACTGCTGCTGTGTTTCAAGCCAATCAATCTGTTCTTCTTGCTCATTTAAGATGTTATCGAGCGCTTCACGGCTGATGTAATCTTTTTTCTCTTCAGCAAGTTTAATTGCTTCTTTAAGATCAGGTAATGAATCAAGTTCAAAGCTCATGTTAGCTTCGATCATTTCTTCAGAGTTTTCACCAATACGTAGTCGACCTAAATCTTGTAAATTTGGTAAACCTTCTAAAAACAAAATACGCTCGATTAAACGGTCGGCATTTTTCATTTTTTGAATAGATACTTTGTAATCAGCTTTGTCTAATTTTGAAAAACCAAAATCTTTAAACATACGAGCGTGTAAAAAGTATTGGTTGATACCCACTAATTCATTCGCTAATACTTTATTAAGTGCAGCAATGACGCTTTTATCGCCTTTCATACAATTAGCCTCTATTCGCCCATTTGAGATTGGTGGTAGTTTTGGCTACCAATTTTGTCGATTAGACCAAGCTGTTGTTCTAACCAGTACACATGATCTTCTTCTGTATCAAATAATAGCTTTTCAAGCACTTCGCGTGATTGATAGTCTTTTTCTTGTTCACAGATAGAAATTGCTTCTTTAACACAATCAACAACTTCTAGTTCAAGTGTTAAATCGTTCTGCATCATGCTTTTAACGTCTGAACCAATTAATAAATCACGACGTTTAGTCATGTTTGGTACGCCTTCTAAGAATAGAATACGTTTAATTAACCAATCAGCGTGGTCTTTTTCTTCTTCCATTTCGTGGTTAAGACGCTCATACAGCTTATTTAGGCCCCAATCGTCATACATACGAGAATGAATAAAGTATTGATCTATAGCGGCTAATTCGTTTGCGAGTAGTTTGTTAAAACTATCGATGACTTTTTGGTTACCTTTCATAATGCTGTCCTCGAATTCCAAGTTGCGGTAATTGTAGTATATAAAAACAAGATTGCAAACTTTTTCCTTTGTAAATCAGTTGTTTACTATTGAGTGTGATTCTCGTTTAAGTTTGCGTTAATGGTTGATAAATGAACAATTTATCGTTTTTATTCTTAAATGAAAAAAGCCCTTACTAAGAAGGGCTTGTTGTTCTAATAAAAATTAATTTAGAAGCGATAAGTAGCACCAAGTGTTACAGTGGTACCTAAACCTTTAATGTTATAGCCACCGTAGGTGTATGACTGGGCGCGGGCAGGGTAGTAATCATTGTTAAATAGGTTTTCAACACCCATAAACGCTTGCCAGTTTTTACTAAAGTTATAACGACCGCTTAGGTTGAATAGATTGTAACTGCTAATAGGGCCTTGATCGCCAACATAGTCACCGTCTGCATTTGGTTCAAAGCGTTTGCGTGAGCCCACATATAAATAACTCACCGTAAGTGATAATTCATCATTAGGCTGCCAGTTTAAGTTAGCTGTACCTTTTGGTGGGCTGATTTGGCGAGAACCTAAGTAAATATCGTCTTCGGTGTTTTTACCTTCAACATAGCTGTAAGTTGCAACCAGTTTTAGGGTTGGGTTAATTTTATAATCAACCAGTGTTTCGTAACCCCAAATCTCTTGCGGCGCACGTACTGGCTCATAAACACCCGTTGCTTCATTGAAGCTATTCGTGGTGCCAAATTCTGATGTGCTGCGGTAAGCTGCAAATTCAAAACGCAAGTCATCAAACTGTGAGGTAAAACCAACTTCATAGTTATCGATGATTGATGCTTCTGTTTGAATTAGACCAATATCGTTTACTGTTGCAGAGCGTAATAAGCGACCAATATCAGAGATATCAGATCCTTGCGAGTAATTGGCAAACGGGCTGAAGGCCTCAAGTAAATTGTATTTCACACCTACATTGTAAGTGGTTGCATCGTAATCAATGGTGTCACCTTCTACGCTAAGTGGTACTGAGCATTGTGTTGCTGAGCGGCACAGTTTTAAGGTTTCATAGTCCTCTACAGCAAGATCTATGCTTTCTTGGCGTACACCCGCTTTAATAACTAAATCATTATCGATTACCCACTTAGTTTGTAAAAAGCCTGCAAGGCTTTCCATATCCATTTCTGGTACCCAAACACGGCCATCTACTAGCGGCTGAGACGTCACATCATTAAGTGCATCTAGGCCATAAATGAAAGTGGCTTCAACATTGTCAAAATCAACAAGGGTATTAAAGGTAGTGCGCGCACCTTTCTTTTCAGAGCGAATAATTGATTGGCCGCCTTCGTAGCCTTCGTCTGGGTTAGCTAAGCTTGTAGAAAAGAAAAATACATTCTCGATATCTTGCATGTAAAGGTCGAGAGTCATTTGAGTATTACTAAATAGGGCGTAGTCTGTGTATTTTAAGGTAATGTTTTCGTTACCATCTGGGCCTTGTGGTTTACCTTGCTTTTGCAGCTCTTTAGGTACATGAATGGCATAGGTTTTTTCGCCATCATTAAGATCCCCTACAACATCACCTAAATCGGTTTTTTGCTGAGAGCTAAAGTAGTTATAGCTAAATTGTAGCTGCTTCTCATCATCAAAATCATAACCCAGTTTGGTGAAGTAGTTTTCTGTTACTGCGTCAGATAAACCATATTGCAAGCCAAGAATATCGCCTTCTGCGTCGCGTTGAACGCCATTTTCTTCGTAACTTGCGGTAAATAAATAGCTAATTTTATCAGCACGACCATTAATTGCCGCAGAGACTCGCGCACCAGCGCTTTCTTCTAGTTTTACTGCACTAAAACGTGACGAAAGGCTGATTTCACCCTCTGGCGCACCATCACTTGTTGCTTGTTTTGTGATGTAGTTAATAATACCGCCCGATGCACCATTACCATAAACTGAAGTCGCACCTTTGATCACTTCGATACGAGCAATGGCACTTGGGTCGAGTGTTTTAACCCCTAAAGAGCCGTTTCTCAGTGGTGTAGATTGTGGCACACCATCAATCATCACAAGTGGTGCACGGCCACGTAAACTCTGACCTGTGTTACTAGAACTACCCGTATCTGGTGCAAGGCCGGGTACCATTTGCGCCAATAAGCTTTGTAGTTCTGGATTAACTTTTAAATGCTCTTCAATTTGCTTTTGGCTAATAATCGTGACTGAAGCGGGTACTTCATCAATGCTTTCAAATACACGGCTGCCTGATACAACAACGTGTTCCATTTCTTCTGCGGTGAGTTTTTTATTAATGGCATCATCAGCAAAAGATTGGCTGCTTAGTGCAAGAGCGACCAGAGTCAGTGAAGTTTTTAACATGCTTGTCCTTGTTAAATCAGTATTTATTATTTGATTGTGCGGCAGTCTAAATGTAAAGAAGTGTAAAGGCAAGGCTAATGATAATTATTTGCAATAATAAATTGGCAGGTTTTAGTCATTTGTGTTTGCATGCTTAAGCCAAAGGGCTTAAATGGAGAGTCATGATAAATAGTGGATTGTCGTGTTTAATAGCAAACAAGTAACTGCAGATTAAAGCGGCTTTAGCTTAAAAAACGTTTCAAGTCATCAGGTATAGGCATTGATTTGAAGGGGCTAACATTAGTGCCGCCGGTGTTACCGAGTGGAACCCATATGCGCGAAAACACAATTGAAGCAGCCATGCGAGCAAACTGACCAATTATTTCCTTGGCATTATGGTTTTTAAAACCAATTTTACACATCCACCAATGTGAGTAAGTATGCGCAATGATATAGCTTTGGCCAAGAATATGAGCCCGCTCTAAGTGATAAAAAGCGCTTGTGTAATCCGTCTTTGCATAACTAGTTTTAGCCAATATCATTTCAGTGTTAAAGGCATGTTTGAGCTCATTGTTCATAGCAATTTTTTATTGATAAAAGTTGTTCATTTGTAATGCCGTTTGTACCAAAAGTAAACACCCGAAATCGTGAAAAATAACGGTGATAAAGCAAATAGTAACCATAGTAATTGCACAATAGGCCCTGCAAAATCACCAATATGAAACTTATATTTAAAGTTCCATGTTTGCGTGGTCCATGAGCTTTGGCTGGCATCATAGCTTGCAACAATATCTGCTGAATATGGGTTTGCCCATACCCAACTATAGGCATGGCTTTCACCCGGGTTCTCTATTCTAAAACCTATGTTATCAGTTGGTTTTTTCGGTAAATAAATTCTAAATAACTTACCCTCAGGAAATACAGTTTGTGCGTTATCAAACGCTTTTTGCACTTGAAAAGGCGTATCAGCTGAAGGGGAAATAACTGCTGGTGGTTTAGGTCTATCTTCAACTGTGCCTTGCATCACAAATTCTAATACGGCTTTGGTTTGTTCTTTCCAGTTAAATGCCATACCTGTGTAGGCAATTAAAATGAGTGGAATTAAAAAATACACACCTAGAACGGTATGTAGTTGATACATCAGCACTCTAAACTTTGCTTTACGCTTAATAGCCAAGCGCTTAATACGATTTTTTGGCTTTACCCAAATATAAAAGCCAAGCAGAATTTCAATAATAAGAATCAGCGCACACACCGATACCCAGTTTCTTAGCGGGCGATTTTTATCGCCATCTTCATAAAGCAGCCAGCGGTGCAAAGCCATGGTAAAGCCATAAATCGTACTGTAGTAATCGTACTCATGTAACACTTGACCGTTGTATGGATTAACACTGACATATTTGTTATTGGCCAACTGTAATTGCCAAGCAAGATCACTTCGCTGCTCAGGCATTAACAGGGTAACGGGTTGTTTTGTTGTAGCAGAAACGTGTTGGATGAGGTCATCGAAATCTAGTGCTGAAGGTGCTGGCATTACTGTCCATTTATCGCTTTGAGTAAGGTATTGAATGTCTTTTGCGTAAATAAGCAACGCGCCGGTCAAGCTTAAACAAATTAAAAATAAACCGCTTACTAAGGCAAGCAAGAAATGCGTACGACGTAACCACAACTTCAACAAAGTTTGTTCCTTCAGTTTGCTGTTAAAACAAAACTGAATTGTAAATGATAACGCGATACATTTACACTAAAACTTGTTCTATGGTGCAGCTTTCAATAGCAAAGTTTTCATGTAAAAAGTGACGTATTTCATCGTTTTGAATGCTTTGCTTGGCACTAAACTTAAGCTCACAATGAATGTGATGGTCATCTATCTGCCATGTTTTAAGGTAATCAATATCAGTGATTGCAAATTGGGCTTTAAGTTCAGTGATAGCTTCTGGTAGCGCAAAACTATCGGGGGCTGCCTGCATTAAAATTTTACTGCTCGCTATTAGCAGCAAAATACCATGGTAAATGACGTATACCGAAATCAGCATGGTGGCAATTAAATCAACAACATACCATTGATAAAGAATAATTAAGGTACCCGCAATGATCACCACCACAGACGCTAATGCATCAGACACATTATGTATAAACGCAGCACGAATATTCATGCTGTCTTTCGCACCTGCTTTGTAAGTTAAAAGCGCGGTGAATAAGTCAACAACCAGTGCAAAACCTGCAACCCAAATGATGATCCAGCCGTCTATGGGCTCTGGGTTTAAATAGTTGGAGATGGCTTCAACAATTAGGTAACCACCAATCACAATTAAACTTAAACTGTTAAATAAGGTTGCTAAAATTTCAGCGCGTTTATAACCGTATTGATAACGATCATTGGCAGGTTTGGCACCTATTTTTCGGGCAATTATGGCAATGAATAACGATGAGGCATCACTTAAATTGTGCAGCGCATCAGCAATTAACGATAAGCTGCCAGAAACGAGTCCGCCAATCACCTGAGCGACGGTTAATAACACATTAATTACCACTGCCAGCATGAGTTGGCGGGTGCTTTGGTTATTTGTATCGTGATGGTGGTGGTGTCCGTGTCCCATAAAAATACCTAGTTATTGATTTGCTTTATTTTTATACCATGCGTGCTGTGGTATTGAAAAGTTTATAATGATTTGTTCGTGTACAGATTATAATTTTCTGTTCAAATGCTGATGGATTTGTTAATTTAACGCCGTTGTACCAATTTTTAGTTCTAATTTTAGGCTCAATGTGAAAGCTGCATTTTTTATTTTGATTAGCGTATTATTGCTCCAGCCACTGCTGGATAGCTTTGATGTGGCCGATCATAATGCTGCGTTTAATCACACCTCGGTACTACTATCTGAAGAAATTGATTATCTGAAGAAATTGATCTTGAAGCCCATTGCGCTATCAATGGCGATCATCAGCTACACCAATTAGAGCACACCGAACTTAGCAAACAGTTGTCTGATTCAGCCGAAAAAGGCCATTGTCATGTTTGTCACAGCCCTGTGTTTGTCGATTCGCTGCAATTGACCGAGCCTGCTGATACCTATTTTACTAAAATTGAATCTCTCGATTTAAACTTCACATCAGCAGATTTAGCGCCGTTACATCGCCCACCTATTTTAGATCTTACTTAATCCAAAACCCTTTTTAGATTTTATTTGGGCTTAGCCCATTTTAAGTAAGAGACGATATATGTTTTTAAGAAATTTTATGCGTTACGCATTACTTTGCGTATGCTTTATGTATGTGACAAATAATTCTGCGAAAGAAGCACATGAACATCAAGAAAATGAACAAGCTGAGCATGCTAATGAAGTCAATTTAACTGAGCAGCAACAGCAACTAGCTAATATCAAGGTTGAGCGCCTTGTACTGAAAAAACACAATCAAACCTTATATGCACCGGGCGAAATTAAAGCCAATGGTTATGCCAGTTATGTGGTGTCACCGCGCGTTGATTCAATCGTTGTAAAGCGCCATGCCTTGTTAGGGCAGCATGTAAATAAAGGTGACTCTTTAGTCACCTTATTTAGTGGCGAAGTTGCCAGCCAGCAAACTGAATTTAGATTGGCCGAAGCAGAGTTAAAACGGCTAACTAAAATGACACCAGGCACGGTGAGCAAAAAGCAAATCTTGACTGCCAAAGCCGAGTATGAAGTAGCTTATAGCCGCTTAGTTGCCTTTGGTTTATCAAAACAAGCCATAACTCAAACACTGACTATAAGCCCAGAAAAACTCGGCGAATATACCTTATTTGCACAAACATCCGGTGCTGTTTTAACCGATAACTTCGCCCAAGGCCAGCGAGTTGATTCGGGGATTGAGTTGATGCTGATTGCTGATGAATCAGCGCTTTGGGTTGCAGCTCAGCTTTCATCGAACCAAGACCGTATTATTAATAATGGCTCGACAGCGCTGTTAGAAGTAAACGGTAATCGCTATCTAGCAACAGTCATTCAAGAAGCACATACCATTGATGAACAAACACGCTCACGAACCGTTAGGCTCGAAGTAAAAAACACTCAGCATAGTTTGCATCCGGGCATGTTTGCCGATGTGTATTTTCATTTTGAAACAGACCAAGCGGTTCTTGCTGTACCAGAAAATGCTTTAACTCGCAGCGCAGATGGTGACTGGCAATTATTTGTTGTTGATGACGATGGTGGTTTTGTCGCACAAGAAGTAACCCTTGGCAGAAGTTTTGGTGATTATCGCGAAGTGTTAGGTATTAAAGCCGGGCTTGAAGTTGTCACCCAAGGTGCTTTTTTTATTGCATCACAGCTAGCTAAAGGCGGATTTGATCCGCATAATCACTAGAGGTGACGCATGTTTAATTTATTAATAGAGGCGGTGATAAAGAACCGTTTACTGGTGGTATTGGCCTTACTTGCAGCGATTGCAGTGAGTGCATTTATGATCCCAAAACTTAATTTAGATGCCTTTCCTGATGTGACAAATGTGCAAGTTGCGGTGAATACCGAAGCACCAGGGCTTGCGGCTGAAGAAGTTGAGGAGCTGATCACATACCCGATAGAAGCAGTGATGTATTCACTTCCCGATGTAGAGCAGGTGCGTTCTATTTCTAAAACGGGGTTATCGGGCGTCACTGTGGTGTTTAAAGAAGGTGTTGATATTTACTTTGCTAGGCAACTGGTTTTTGAACGTTTGCAGTCTGCTAAAGAGTTGATCCCAGCTGGTGTGGGTATGCCAACCATGGGCCCTAATACATCAGGACTTGGACAAATCTATCAGTATTTACTTGAAGCAAAGCCAGATGCCAACATAGATAGCATGGCACTGCGCAGTTTAAATGATTGGGTGGTTAAATTACTTATATTACCTATTGATGGTGTGACCGATATTCTGTCATTTGGCGGTGAGGTTAAGCAGTATCAAGTGAACATAAACCCCAACAAGTTACTTGCTTATGACTTAACACAGCAAGATGTTAGTGACGCTCTAGATGCTAACAACAGTAATGTGGGTGGCTGGTATATGAATCGTGGTCAAGAGCAGCTTGTTATTCGTGGTACAGGTTGGTTTACCCCAGAAGACAAAGGGCTTGCTGAGATAGCACAAACACCTATCAAAACCATTGATGGGACGGTCGTTAAAGTGGCTGATGTTGCGAATGTTGAGCTTGGTAGTGAAATTCGCCAAGGCGCTGTCACCTTATCTAAACGCAATGAACAAGGCGAAATAGTCAATCGTGGTGAAGTGGTGACTGGTATCGTGCTGAAAAGAATGGGCGCTAATACCAAGCAAACTATTGATGGCATTAACGCGCGTGTCGAGATGATAAATCAAGCACTGCCAAAGGGGGTTGAATTTAAAGCCATTTACGACCAAGCAGAGCTTATTAGCCAAGCGGTACAAACGGTTATTGATGCACTGCTTTTAGCTTTTGTGTTTATTATCATTATATTAGCGCTATTTTTGTTGGATTTAAGAGCAACATTTTTGGTGTTACTGTCAATCCCTATCTCGATTGGCTTAGCATTGAGTGTAATGGCATGGCTTGGCTTATCGGCTAACTTAATGTCATTAGGGGGTATAGCTGTTGCCATCGGCATGCTGGTAGATGGCTCGGTTGTTATGGTAGAAAATGTATTTAGGCACTTAGGGATGAAGCACAATCAACATAAGCCACCCGCCGAGCTGGTTGCAATTGCTGCTAAAGAAGTCGCACGGCCTATCTTTTTTGCCTCTTTGATTATTCTTACGGTATTTTTACCACTGTTTAGCTTTGAAGGCGTTGAGGCTAAGTTATTTCAGCCAATGGCTGTGAGTATTATGCTTGCGATTATTAGCGCTGTAATTGTTGCCTTAGTTGTGGTGCCAGCACTGTGTGTTTATTTATTTGCTAAGGGCGTGACAGTAAAGCAAAGTATCTTACTAAAACCTATCGATATGCTTTATCAACGGGCTTTACAAAAAGCATTGCAGGCTAAACGCAGCGTTTTAGCTATTGCAGGGTTATTACTAATTGTAGCGGCTGTTATGCTACCAAAGCTGGGTACTGAATTTGTGCCAGAACTTGAAGAAGGCACGATTAATCTACGTGTGACTCTTGCTCCATCTGCAAGTCTCGAAACAGCAATCTCAGTGGCTCCAAAGCTTGAAGCCATGTTGCTTGAATTTAACGAGGTGGAATATGCGCTGAGCCGAATCGGTCGGGCAGAAGTAGGGGGTGATCCTGAACCGGTTAACAACATAGAAATCTATTTAGGTTTAAAGCCACATGATCAATGGGTTAACGCGAATTCACGTGTCGAATTGCAACAGCTAATGGAAGCCAAGCTGGAGCAATTCCCTGGGCTTTTGTTTAACTTTTCACAACCCATAGCAACCCGAGTAGATGAGCTTTTATCGGGGGTAAAAGCTCAATTGGCCATTAAGTTGTTCGGAAGTGATTTGGCTGTTTTAAGTGAAAAAGGCCAACAAATTGAGCAGCTAGTTCAGCAAATACCTGGCGCTAAAGATGTCGCGATGGAGCAAATAGGCGGCGAAGCACAGCTTATAGTTAAACCCAACCGTTTGGCGTTATCGCGTTTTGGTTTATCGGTAGCTGATTTAATGGATGTAGTCCAGCACGGTATTGGTGGGCAATCAGCAGGGCAAATTATTAATGCCAATGAGCGCTATGATATTTATGTGCGTATAGCGCAAAGTTATCGCCAAAACCCAAATGTGATTGCTGATCTTCGACTGCGTACCCCCGCGGGTGCCATTGTTAGGGTAGGTGATGTAGCCGATGTACAGATTGAGTCTGGCGCTCCGCAAGTTCGTCGCGATGATGTTCAAAGACGCATAGTCATTCAAGCGAATGTACAAGGGCGTGATATGGGCTCTGTGGTTGCGGATATTCGTACTGCGATTGCTGATAAATTGCAGTTACCAAGTGGTTACAGCGTGGCGATTGGCGGCCAGTTCGAAAACCAACAACGGGCACAAAAGCGGCTAATGATAGTGGTGCCAGTGGCCTTATTACTCATCACGTTATTGCTTTATTTTGCCTTTAGTAACTTATCGCAAGTGGTGCTTATTCTTGTCAATGTTCCTTTGGCTGTGATTGGTGGGGTGATTGCATTGTATGTCTCTGGGCAATACTTATCTGTACCTAGTTCTGTAGGGTTTATTACGCTGTTTGGTGTTGCTGTATTGAATGGTGTGGTGATGGTTGAAAGCATTAATCACCGAGTGGGTCACGGCGATAGCAAAGATAAAGCGGTATTTGAAGGGGCTGTTTCACGGCTCAGACCCGTACTAATGACCGCGCTTACTTCAATGCTTGGACTTATTCCGATGTTATTAAGCACAGGCATAGGGGCTGAAATACAAAAGCCACTTGCAACGGTTATTGTTGGCGGCTTGGTCAGTGCAACATTCTTAACTTTATTTGTACTGCCGGTACTTTATAAGTCGATGACTAAATAAAGCAAAATGGGGCTAACTTTTAGTAGCCCCTTTTTTAATGCCGTGTATTTCTGTAAAGGGCGTTTACACCATACTAAAGCCCTTATAAACTGGGCGTTACAATAATGATGTAAAAAAGGAATACAGAGTGAGTAACGCAATTACAATTCGTCCGGCAGTCGCGAGTGATGCTGCAACAATCCTACATTTTATTACCGAACTTGCTATTTACGAAAAAGAACCCGACGCAGTTAAAACAGACGAGCAAGCTATTTTAAAAACATTATTCAGTGAAGGTGCTACGGCTCATAGTGTTATTTGTTTAGAGGGCGACACGCCAATTGGTTTTGCAGTGTATTTTTATAATTACTCTACATGGCTTGGCAAAAATGGTTTGTATTTAGAAGATCTTTACGTCAGTGCAGATAGCCGTGGTAAAGGTGCCGGTAAGCAAATTATGCAATATCTCGCTAAGCAAGCACTCGAAAAAGACTGTGGTCGTTTTGAGTGGGTGGTACTTGATTGGAATAAGCCAGCCATTGATTTTTACGACAGCATTGGTGCTAAACCACAAAACGAATGGATTATTTATCGCCTGACAGGTCAAGAGCTTATTGACTTTGCGCATCAATAAGTAATTTTGATATAGCTTAAAATCAACAAATACCAATATAAATAAAAATCATTTGCATTTAACCTTTTCTGTGTGTAGTTTAAATACACATACAAAGATTGGTATAAGTGCAGGTGATTTTTATGACTCAAACAACACGCCACACACCTTTAACTGCAAACGCCATTGATGATGCGCTTGCCCCTTGGCAAAGTGCAATTTATCAAGGCAACTTAGCATTTGAAACTGGCGAGCTTATTACTGCACGTGATCATTACACGGTTGCAAGCAGCTGCGCCGAAACACTTCTTGCGCAATTTTCTAATATCCCGATCAACCAGTCGGTAACACGCTCGCTAGAACATTGTATTGCAGCATTTGTTGTTGCTACTTTGAATCTAGCTGACACCTTTAAAGTCATGCAAAAACCCGATAAAGCCTGTACGTGGCTTTGCCATGCTCATCAACGATTAAGCGTGCTTTTGAATCACCCAGAGCAACATGTTTGCACCTTGGTGCTGCACCATCATCATAAAACCTATTATGAACTGGTTAAGTTTGCCAGCATGGCATCGGCATTTCCGGCACTTATTAACCGAATCAATCAGCTATTAGCTGACCATCCCCACAAAACGCAGTTATTACACTAACGATAAGGAATCAGTATGCCTTTTACATTACCCGATTTAGCATATGACTATGATGCACTCGAGCCGCACATTGATGCGAAAACCATGGAAATTCATCACACCTTGCATCATCAAACCTATATCAATAAAGCAAATGCTGCACTAGAGGGCAGTCATTACTCTGAGCAAGATGCTGAAACATTACTGCGCACTATTTCATCAATGCCTGAGTCATTACAAAAAGCAGTGCAAGAGCATGTGGGTGGCCATCATAATCACTCATTATTTTGGCAAGTTATGTCACCTAATGGCGGCGGTATGCCAAGTGCAGAGTTAAATGCAGCCATTGTTGATACATTTGGTAGCTTTGATGAGTTTAAAGAGCAATTTACTAATGCAGCGGTAAGCCGCTTTGGCAGTGGCTGGGCGTGGTTATGTGTTGATGATAATAACCAGTTGGTTGTTGAAAGTAGCCTTAATCAAGATAGCCCACTGATGCAAAATCACACGCCTATTTTAGGGCTTGATGTGTGGGAGCATGCATATTACTTGAAGTATCAAAATCGTCGTCCTGAATATATTGCGGCATTTTACGAAGTGATCAATTGGCCGGAAGTTGAGCGCCGATATTTAGCAGCAATTAAAAAATAGTTAAGGTCCGAAACTGGCTAGTCAAAAAATAATATTCAGTTAAGCTAACGGTATTAGCGTGTAACGAGAATAATTATGACTAGCCAACAATGGCAAACTGCAAGGCAAAGCCGCGACCCACGCTTTGATGGGGTGTTCTTTGTTGCTGTAAAAAGCACTGGCATTTATTGCAGACCCATTTGCCCTGCACCAACGGCACAAGAAAAGAACGTTGAGTATTATCAATATGCGCACTTGGCTGCGCAAGATGGTTTTCGGCCCTGCATTCGCTGTCGCCCAGACAGTGCTCCGAATAGCCCAGCTTGGCTAGGTACTAAAACAACCGCATTACGCGCAAAACAACTGATTGATAAAGGCGAGGCTTACGACTGTGAGGTTTTAGCAGACAGGCTAGGGGTGTCGAGCCGCTATTTACGCCGTTTGTTTAACCAACATTTTGGACTGTCGATCACCCAATATCGATTATTTAACCAATGCAATTTTGCCAAGCAGCTATTACAACAAACTGATTTGTCGGTAGCTGATATCGCATTTGCGGCAGGCTTTAATAGTATTCGTCGTTTTAATGATGCTTTTTTAAAGCAGTTAAATATCGCCCCGTCAAAGTTACGCAAGTCAGATAAAAAACCAGCATCAACATTAACTCTAACACTGGCATTTAGGCCGCCTTATAACTGGCAAGCACTCCATGACTTTTTACAGCGCCGCTTAATTAGTGGTCTAGAATGGCTAAGCGCAACGAGCTATGGTCGCACTTTTAAAGATAAATATTGCCAAGGGCAATTTACCGCGCATTTTGTTGAGCATAAAAACCATTTTAAAGTGGTTATTGATATCGATAACACCCGCTATTTACAGCAAGTGATCCATAACATTCGTCGTGTGCTTGATTTAGATGCCGACACGCACACTATTGAACAGCATTTAAATGCAGAGCTAAAAGGCGCAATGCCGCTTTGTGTTGGGCTTCGTTTGCCGGGAATTTGGTCTGAGTATGAAGCCGGTATTCGTGCGGTACTTGGTCAGCAAGTGAGTGTTACAGCGGCTCATAACCTAGTAACACAGCTTGTAAATGAGTTTAATCAGCAAAGTAATAACCACTATTTTCCAAGCCCTGAATGGGTTGCCAATTCTGAACTCGATTTTTTTAAAATGCCACAATCACGCAAAGATGCGCTACGTCGTTTAAGTGCTTATTGTCAGCAAAACCCAGATAATCAAGAGCTTGATAATTGGTTAGAGCTCAAAGGCATTGGCCCATGGACAGTTAATTACGCCAAACTACGCGGTCAAAGCCACCCCGATATTTTATTGGCAGGCGACTTAGGGGTTAAAAAAGCCCTCGCTGGAATAAGCGAATTTAATAGCGAGCACTGTGCGCCATTTCGCTCTTATTTAACTTTTCAACTATGGCAACAATTATGAGTATGCAACAAGTTATTATGCCAAGCCCGATTGGCGATATTACCATTCAAAGTACGTCAAAAGGCGTCAGTTACGTTGGCTTCTACCCGGTGGTTGAGATGCAAACAGAGGTTGTTGATGAGCACACCCTTACACCCATTTTAATATGTATAAGTGAGCTTAATGAATACTTTAACGGCGAGCGTAGGCGTTTTACTGTTCCGCTAGATACCCGAGGTACCCAGTTTCAAAAGCAAGTATGGCGTGCACTGATAGAAGTTGAGTTTGGTCAAAGCAAGAGTTACCAAGATATTGCACTTGCGATTAATAACCCAAAATCGGTGCGTGCAGTGGGGGCTGCAAATGGTAAAAACCCCATTAGTATTATTGTGCCATGCCATCGGATTATTGGCGCAAACGGTAAACTCACAGGCTATGCGGGTGGCCTTGAAAGAAAAGAGTGGTTACTGAAGCACGAAGGCTTGTTATAAAACAGCAATTTTACTGGGACAAGGTTTCAAGTAATAAGAGTAAGGTAATAGATGATGTTGCCGCGCGATTAGGGTAGCATATTGCGACTTTAAAATTTGGGCAACATCATGGCACAGCTGTACTTTTATTATTCTGCAATGAATGCAGGCAAATCTACCACACTTTTACAATCTGCATTTAACTACCGCGAGCGTGGTATGGAACCGGTTATTTTAACTGCGGCTATTGATGATAGAGCAGGTGTTGGCAAGGTGTCTTCACGAATTGGTTTACAAGCTGATGCCCATATTTTTGATGCTGATATCGATGTATTTGAATTGATCAAATCATTAAACGCAGAGCAAAAGCGCCATTGTATTTTAGTTGATGAGTGCCAGTTCTTATCAAAAGAGCAAGTAATGCAATTAACAGATGTGGTTGATGAGCTTGGTATTCCGGTGCTGTGTTATGGCTTACGTAACGATTTTAGAGGTGAGCTATTTAGTGGTTCACAATACCTACTTGCCTGGGCTGACAAACTTATTGAGTTAAAAACAGTTTGTCATTGCGGTCGTAAAGCTAACCATGTACTGCGTACTGATGAGCATGGCAAAGCGATTGCAGACGGTAATCAGGTAGAAATTGGCGGCAACGACCGATATGTATCGGTGTGCCGCAAACATTATAAAGAAGCGTTAAATCTCGGCCGCTAATGCCGAGATAAAGCTATCAATTTCTTGCTTAGTGACGCCTAAATGGGTCACTAATCGCAGTGGTTTACCCGGTGAAAACAGCATGTTTTGCTCTTTGAGCGCATGTGCCACTGCTTTTAAATCGATATGTTCGGCAACATCTGCGTAAACAATGTTGGTATCGATTTGAAAAGTTGACGTATCAAAACCAGTTAACGTGTTTAACTGCTCTGCCAAATACGCCGCGTTATCGTGATCTTCAGCAAGCCTTGCTACGTGATGCTCAAGTGCATACTGGCCAGCAGCTGCCAGCATACCCGCTTGGCGCATACCACCACCAAGTACTTTACGCCAGCGGCGCGCTTTATCAATCAGTGCTTTGCTACCTAATAATAGTGAGCCAACCGGCGCGCCGAGTCCTTTTGATAAGCAAATAGATACTGAATCAAAATACTGGGTGATCTCAGTGATATCAACACCTAACTTAACCGCAGCGTTATACACGCGGGCACCGTCTAAGTGCAGAGCAAGGTTATGTTTATCAACACATTCTCTAGCTTGTTTAAGATAGCTTAGCGGGAGAACTTTGCCGCCAATGGTGTTTTCTAAGCTAAGTAGTTTGGTTTTAGCAAAGTGAAAGTCATCAGCTTTAATTGCAGCCACAACTTTGTTTAAATCTAGGCTGCCATCGGCATTATTTTCAATTGGTTGTGGTTGAATAGAACCTAATACAGCAGCACCGCCACCCTCAAATTTGTAGTTATGCGCTTGTTGACCACAAATATATTCGTCGCCACGCTCACAATGTGCCATCAATGCTAGTAAGTTTGCTTGCGTGCCAGAGCTGCAATAAAGGGCGCTTTCGAAGCCATGGCGCTCAACAGCAAATTGTTCAAGTTGATTAACGCTTGGGTCGTCACCATAAACGTCGTCGCCTACTGGGGCGTCATTCATGACCGCGCGCATAGCTGCTGTTGGTTTTGTAACTGTGTCTGAACGAAAGTCGATCATCTTATTATCCTTATACTAGTTCGTTAAGAATGGCTTCGCGGTCAGCTTGGTCAAAATAGCTCCAAGCAATAAAGCGACTAATTTTTTGGCCTTGTGCCATTTTTATAACTTTTAATTCTTTCACATCAAGTGTGCTAAGTAACTTTTTTATATGCGGTAAAGTGTCAGACTTTGAAACAAGTGATGTAAACCAAATACATTGCTCTGCAAAATCTTGGCTCTCAATGCACATTTTACTGATAAATTCGCGTTCACCGCCTTCACACCAAAGCTCGTTTTGGCGGCCACCAAAATTAAGCGCTTTTTGTGGCGCTTTGTTAAGGTTTTTCCATTTACGCTCAGTACCTGCTTTGGCCTGTTGCTCGCTGGCATGAAACGGTGGGTTGCATAAAGTTAGGTGAAAAACATCTTTATTCGATATCACGCCCTTAAACATTTTATCGGCGTTGTTTTGCTGCTTAACATTAATTTTGAGGCGGTTGAATTGCACGATTTGTTTGGCAATTTTAACAGACAAGGCATCAATATCGGAGCCTGTGAAGTGCCAGCCATATTCGTGATTACCAGTAAGCGGGTAAATCACATTTGCACCCGTGCCTACATCAAGCACTTTTACTTGCTTACCCGTCGGAATATGCCCTTGGTTATCGTTTGCTAATAAATCGGCCAAGTGATGAATGTAATCCACTCTGCCAGGAACCGGTGGGCAAAGGTAGTTGTCGGGCAAATCCCAAAAATCGATTTTATAATGGCTTTTTAATAACGCTTGGTTGAGGGTTTTAACCGCTAATGCATTGGTGAAATCAATGGTATCAGTGCCCGCTGGCGTTTGCGTTATATAAGGTGTTAGGGCAGGAGTATCTTTGCATAGCAAAGTAAAGTCGTAGCCATTTAAGTGGCGATTTCGCGGATGCATTAAGGAAAACCTATCTGTTAGCCATATCAAAGGCTGATTGTACCAAATAAATCTTTGTTCTGAGTTAGTTTGCGGTGGATATTTTTGCTTAGTCTCATTAATAACATGGTATGCAAAAATCATTTTTAACTTGAAATAGTTAGAAAAAATAATTAAAAATGAAGATGAAGCACTTTATCTTGTAAAAGACAATCGAAGGAATCGAGCTTCTGTGTATTTTAATTGAATATTAAAAACAACAAGGAAGCTTATAAAAAATGACTAATAGTATTTTTCTTTGTTCTTTTACCTTTTACGTCTTAAGCAACTGGTAATGTGAGCCTCTATGCCCCATCAAAAGAGCAAAATCGTTGTGTTTTAAGTAGTCTGTTTTCAAAGGAATGTTTATGTCTAAATTTAAAAAAATAGTGATAGCTGTAGTAATTTTGCTAAGCCTTGGCGCAATTGCTAAACAATACAATGAGCGCAATCACACTGAAATGGCAATTAAAGCGTGTGGCAATAAAGACAACATTGCCAAAGTTGACTCTAAAGGTTTTGAGTGTAAAGACTAATTGAGGTAAGTGACAGCTGATTAATATTATAAATACGAAACAGCAGCCGCTGCGTTAAATAATGCTTTTTGAGTAAGACGTTAGTTTAAACTATGAAGGAAGCAGAAAAGAAAATAGTACAAGTAATTGAGCAATAAGGGTGTTATGTAACATAAAGTTTAGATCGCGCGGTACTATTTTGTCTGATTTTAAAAAGCGGACAGATGAAAAAGCTAACTTGTTTCTGCCCCAAGACGTGTTTGGCGAATTTCTCAAAAAAGCGGGCTTCGAACGTCCGCAATTGCTTTTCTATTTTGTCAAAATATATTGCTTGCATAGTCAGAAAAACGACCCAATCGCTCGTTTTTATCCTGAGGTAAAAGCGAGAACTCCTAAATTTTAATAACACTGGTAATTAGTTAACAAGTTTGTTAGAAATAATCTAATAAGAAAAACGAGCTACGCTGTGGTAGAAAAACGCGCGATTAGCTCGCTATAAACATGTTAGGTGTACATATAGATGCAACCCAGATTAGAGCTCGAGTTTTTGCAAGATGATCCATCCAAAATATGGGTTAAGGCATGCAATGAGCGATTCGCAGGAGAAACGGAGCAGTATTTTAATGCTCAATCGCTGCGTGATCTCGCAGAAAATTTGTCTAGTTTTCCCAAGTCTAATTCGGATGAAATAATCTTCGAAGTAGGTGAAGTCGGCTCATCTTATGGACACTGTTTTCTTAAGTTTTATTGCATCGATTCTGCTGGCCATACTGCTGTATTTATTTCAGTTTCAGATGGCGAATCGAATTCAGCAAAATTTACGGTTCAATTTGAAGTTTTATCATTGGATATGTTTGTTTCTTCAATAAATTTCGCTTTAAAATCGGGTAATGGTGTTTCCGAATTAATTGGTATTAATGCATATACACAAAACATTTGAGTGTAAGTACACCTAACAAGCGCATTAAAAATGGACGTCTAAAGTTTGGCTGGCGCTCATTCTTCGCGATTTTAGCCAAGCTTTATCCGCCCATTATGCGGGCGTTATGTTTAATGGAGAAAGCGGTGATTTTAGGACTAAATCATATCACTATTGCAGTTAGTGACTTGGAATCCTCTCTTGAGTTTTATAGAGATATTTTGGGGTTCACTGCTCATGCTAAATGGGACAAGGGAGCTTACTTATCTGTAGGTGAACTCTGGTTTTGTCTTTCACTCGATGAACCTTGCCTAAAAGCCGACTATACCCACGTCGCTTTTGATATTGCATCTGAAGAATTTGACGCCTTTGCGAAGCGCATCGTTTCATTGGGGGTAGATGTTTGGAAAGAGAACAAAAGTGAAGGGCAATCACTGTACATTTTAGACCCTGATGGCCACAAGCTAGAGATACATTCAGGTTCGCTGGAAAGCAGGTTAGAATCTCTAAGAACGAAACCATATAGTGGGCTTGTTTGGCTTTAAACATAACAAACTGCTCAAGATGGACTGTCAACGCTCGGCAATTTTGATTCTAGTTTGATACAGTGTTTACGGTGGTTTGTTCAAGTAGAGTAGCTATGCGTTGTCAGCCACTTAGCAAGGGCGTTATGTTGCTAGGAGAGTTATGAGTACTACTGAGAAGTGGAAGCTAATATCAGAAGAGTTACTAGCCGCGTATAAACTTTTGCCCTCAGATATTAAAGAGTCTGATTTTGGTTACAGTAAAGAAGATTTTTTACATTACTTATCAGTAAACGAGCTTCGTTTGGCTATGGAAGAATTAGATGGTGTAATGGAAAACAACATCAGCCCTGGTGTTTTGTTTTGGGAGCATATGATTAATGCCGCAAACTTAATGAACCGACCTGAACATGCTACAAAATACGAGCGGTTTAAAATAGCAACATAACAAGGCAAATAAAGCGGGACTGTTAAAAGTTTGCTCGGTTCCTCTCCGCATCACATTTTAGCAAACTATTAATCAGCCCCTTATTGTGGGCGTTATTGATTAAATACTCTAACGTGTTTTTGTCCAAAGATGGGTTATAAATATAACTGCCACAAAGCGAGTTAACGTAAATGCTCTAAGGATCTATTCTTCAGAGGTAGCTAAACATTGAGGTTCCCTCTTGAGCGTTTTGTTACGGAACGACCTTCATCAAAATCTTTGTGTGCACACGTTGCTTCTCTACATTCTTGGTACCATAGCCCGAAGGGTATTTGCTTGATGTACTGGACGGAAAATAATTCGTATTGATTTGTATATTCGGATGCGATGAGAAGTTCGAATTAAAAAGGCTCCGGTAAGTTTATTTTAAATCCAGAAGCTTTCTCGTTCAGTATGTTTTGAATATCTAGGCCTAAAATAACATTTTGATTTTTTGGTTCAATGCTCCATTGTTCCATAATATTGATGAAGGTCTTAAAGCCTATTAGAGAAAGTTTTTCGTCAGAAATAATCGTTACTGGTTAGTAAAGGAAATACCAAACTTTGATAGCTTAAAGATATTAATAAACCTAAATAATGCCTAATAAAGCAAGCAATAAAGCATATAATGCCTACTTTATTGTGCATCATGATTGCTAGAACTTATAAGTGAAGCCCACGAAAAATGTTTGTTGGTGAGGCATGCCCTCACGTTTTGTTTTGGTGTTCCCTACATAAAATTTTGTCCCTTTAGCTATAAAGACTTCAGCACATTTCATAGCCTTTTTGTTAGCGCTCATTTAGCCAAAGGCTCCTGCAAGTCGAACTTCTAACATCGATAAATAATGGCTCTGCACTGGTGTTACAATTTAGTCAAAATCTCATCGTGCCTGAGATTCTCAATTTGAATGGCAATCGCCACATTCACACTTGCTTTGCCTAATAGACTGGCGTAACTTAATACTGGTACGATGAGTCTATAAGAATAAAAAGGTCAAACGTGACGATTAAACAAGAATCGGTGTTTATTAAACTCGCCGAAAGCCAAACTCTACATTTACGTCGTATCAGTAAGACTGATGCGAAAGGCCCTGCGGTGTTTTTTATGCATGGTGCAGTTGAAAATGGCAAAATCTTTTACACCCACAGCAATAAAGGCTTGGCGCCATTTTTAGCTGAGCATGGTTATGTTTGCTATGTAGCTGATTTGCGCGGTCGTGGTGAGAGTAAGCCTGCGATTTCAAAGCATGCAAAGTATGGTCAGACCGAGGCCATTTTAGAAGATATTCCTGCATTTCTAGATAAAATTAAACAGCTTGAAGGCGAGCCTGCCCGTTATTGGGTTGCTCACTCATGGGGCGGGGTGTTGATGAACAGTGTGTTTGCCCGTTTTCCCGAGTTGATTAATGATGTGAAAGCTTGCGGCTATTTTGGTTCTAAACGGTCTTTGTATAATCATCATCCTAGTAAGTATATTCAAGGTAATTTAATTTGGTATGGCTTGGCACCCTTAGTTGCCCGTAAGCATGGCTTTGTTCCGGCTAAAAAGCTGAAGTGGGGCAGTGATGATGAAACCCGTAAATCGCATTACCAAAGCATGCAATGGGCTAAACGTAAACCTTGGGTCGACACCGATGATGGCTTTGATTACGCCAAAGCATTAGCCGATAAAGCGCTACCACCTATCATGCACGTTGCGGGTATCAAAGATAAAGCACTATGTCAGCCAATTGATATTGCAAAGTTTATGGAAGAGTCGGGCACTGGCAAGCAAACCATGACCATTTATGGCCGTAAGTTTGGCCATAAGGTCGATTATGATCACATAAATATGCTTACTCACCCACAGGCGCGTTTTGATCAGTTTGTTGATCTGCTGAACTGGTTTGAGGCTCATTCATAAGTGTGTGTATAGCGCTCTCGTAGCGTTTATATTTATCAATTGCTTTGTCGTTAAGCGGCTGTCTTACAGCCGTTTTACTGAGCGTTGCCACTGGTTTTTTCGATTTATAAAAATTTAAAAATTGCTTGTTGTACTCAATGTTTAAGAATTTACACAACGCTGTTAATGTTTGTTCGCTTTCACTCACTAGTTCCTCATAGCTTAAATCAAAAATAGCTTCTGGCATTACGTTGTGCCAATGTGCCATTAACTGCTGATATAAATCATAGTATTGTTTAAACTCGGGTAGAGAACAAAAGTAGGGTTCATTTTCTGCGAAGTAGTTGCTAAACACCGACCAAGCAATGGCATTGTAATCCCGTTGCATATTGATGAATTTAGCGTTTGGAAACAATAAATAAATTAGCCCAAGTGATTGATAGTTTGAAGGTAGCTTATTGATCATAAAGGGGCGCACCACTGGTGCTTGCTTTAAGCGTTCAATATAAATATTTCGGGCTGTGTTGATAAGCCCTTGATCTAATTCAGCTAAGCAATCAGGGTAGGGGCGCTGAGTTTTTTGTTCAATATAAGCAACAACCTGATTACTGATACTGGCATCTTCTCCGAGGCTCGCAAAGTCACTATGACTTGTTAGCATTTGCTCTATGAGTGTAGAGCCGCTACGTGGCATACCAATTATGAATATTGGTGTAACTGTCCCTTTAAAAGTTTTATCGCGTGAGGCAATTAATTGGGCGTGACTTTGTTCAATAACACGTTGATAAAATGGAACTAGCTCAGCGGTTTTAAATTGCGTCAATTTAGACTGAAACTTATTTGCAAGCTTGTAATAATCAAACGCCTGTTGTGTATCACCAAGTACATCGTAACTCTTGCCGAGGGCGTAGTAACAGACCATTTTTAAGCGGACGTTATCGGTTAACGTTAAGAAGTGGTGGAGTTCGTTTATGTAGTTTTGTTCGTTGTTAAACCGAGCAAACTGTACCAACTCAAATAAAATATAAGCTTTTACAGGGTAGTTACCCATAGTTAGCGCATGTTTTAAGATGTTATAGGCTTTATCGAGTTCGCCATAAGTCAAATAGTGTTGGGCTAAGTAATAATGTGGTTCAGGGTTATGGCTGGCAATTGATTTTGCGTATTCAAGTACAGTCACTGCATCTTGCGGTGAGTGAACGCCATTAAAAGCATCCGCTAAGGCATGCAGTGGCTCGAGCATGTGCGGCAGTCGCTCGCAAGCTCGCTGTAATAGATATACTGCCGCATCATAGCGTTCTAGGCGCAGAGCGATTCGCCCTAAACCAAATAATGCTTCGCCATTTTCGGGTTCAGCATCAAGAATCGTTTTAAAATGAAACTCTGCTTCTTTTAGTTTGTTTTCAGCAAGTAGTTGATTCGCTTTTTCTAACAGCATAATGATGGGGCGATGTTGATTATTTTTATTTACTATAAAACGAAAAAGGCGAAATGTCTTTCGCCTTGATTAACTATAAATATCCAGAAAAGTCTGGGGTATAGACTCTCTAGGTTGATCTCTCAACCTAGAAAGCACCTCTATTTAGAAAGTATATGTAGCTTTCACGTAATAGAAGCCACCGTTAATACCATATGGTGAAGTCTCGTAGTATTTACCACCCCAGTTGTTATTAGGGATGCCAGTACGGTCGAAGAAATCAAGCTTTTCTGCTTCTTGGTCGAATAAGTTTGTCGCACCAACTGACAAGCTAATTTCTTCAGTTAGGAAGTAAGTAACTTCTGCATCAATTGTTACTGCTGCATCAGCTGTTTTAGCTGTTGCATCGTAATCTACGTGAACGCCTTGGTATTCGCCATAGTAGTTAACACGTGTAAATGCAGAGAAGTTCTCCCACTGTTGTGCCCAGCTAAGCGTTGCACGGTGATTTGGTAAGTCATTTTCTAAACGGCTTACTTTAAATTCACCTGTAATTGGGCTCGACTTAGTTACTTCAGTGTCGTTCCAGTTATACGCTAAGCTGAATGTTGAACTACCACCTAATAATTCAGTTGAATAGTTTGCAACAGCGTCAACACCTTGTGTTGTTGTATCAAAGTCATTTGTGAAGAAGCTTACTTGCGCTAAGTTTTGTACGTTTGGTACACCAGCCGCTTCAAGCGTGTCTTTGTCTGCTTGGCTTAACTCAATTTTGTCTGATTGACTGATACGATCATCAACTTGGATGTTGTAGTAATCAATAGTGAAGAATAAGTCGCCAATTGTCCATACAGCACCAAAAGTGTAGCTTTGCGATTCTTCAGGTTGAAGTTCTGTACCACCTAATTGCACAGCAATTGGGTTTGTTGGTGGTAATAGTGCTGAGTCAACTAGTACACCACTGCTTAAGTTAGTTTGTACGTTACTTACGTTAGCTTGACCAACTGTAGGAGCACGGAAACCAGTACTGATTGAACCACGAATATTCAGGTCTTCAGTTAAGTGGTATTGAGCCGTTAACTTATAGTTAGTTGTTGAACCGAATGTATCGTAATCTTCATAACGTAGCGCTAAGCCCATTAGGAAGTCGTCAGTGAATGGTGCTTCAACATCAACGTACGCTGCATAGTTACGACGTGTATATTCGCCTGCATCAGATGGTTTGAAACCAGGGAAACCATTTGAACCGATACCAAAACCTTGCTCTGTTAGTGGGCCCGCAGTAAATGAAGCTACGTCGCCAGATACAACTGTAAACGTTTCTTCGTGCCATTCAAGACCACCAGCAACGTTAACGTCATACGCTAAACCAAAGTCAAAACCTTTTGATAAATCAGCGTTAAAGTTTTTCTCTAATTGTGAGTACTTACCAGGGCTAAAGTCACGCGGGCTGTCTGGGCCTAATGACGCATTGATTGTGTCATAAATGAAATAGCGTGATTCGTTGTAACCAACTGTACCGCTTAAGTCATAGTATGCACCCTCAAGGAAACCAGATGTGATTTCACCTTTAGTACCAATTGTTAGTGCAGTATCTGTGATGTTACCACCGAAGTTAGGTGTAAAACCACCCGGAAGCATTTCGTTAAACGCAAAACAATCTGGGTTGTTAGCAACTAGATCGATGTATCTTTGGTTATCTAAAACGTTATCATCAATCATGATATCGGTAGGACAGTTACCGCTCATATCGCCAGTTAAATCACCAACAAGTAGTGTTTCACCGCCATCATTTGAATAAACACCCGGACGAGTATGTGGGTTACGATAGTAGAAACCACCACGTACATCACGCTCAGAGTAGTTACCAAACATATAGAATTGCGCTGTGTTGCTTATATCTAAACCGATGTTACCGAAGATAGAGATATCGTCATCAACCTCAGGTGCACCCCAAACTTGCGCAAGAGGAGATACTTCTGGTACACCCGCTGCGTTAAGTGCAGCAGCATCTGGGCGTTGAACTGAACGGCTTGTCGCGTCAGCTGTTTTATATTGGAAGCTTAAGTTAGCAAAGCCGCTATCGGTAAATGGTAAGCCCACGTTACCTGAAATTTGCGTTGTATCGCCATCGCCTTCATAGTATTCGCCTTGACGAATTTCGAAAGAGCCACCTTCTGAGGCATCTTTTAATACAAAGTTCATTACACCGGCGATTGCATCAGAACCGTATTGAGCTGCTGCACCATCACGAAGTACTTCAACTTGCTTTAAGGCAATGCTTGGAATAACTGAGATATCGGCACCCTGAGCACCATCATTGATACCACCACCTAAGAAAGCGATTACTGATGCACGGTGACGGCGTTTACCGTTAACAAGCACAAGTGTACTGTCAGAAGGAAGACCACGTAAGTTTGCTGGACGAACAAGTGATGCAGCATCACTGATTGGGTTTTGGTGAACGTTAAAAGATGGTACAGAGCCTTTTAGTAGCTCAAGCATATCGGTGTTACCACCTTTGTCTAGCTCTTCACCACCGATGATATCGATTGGTACCGGTGAGTCACCGATTGAGCGAGGTGCAGAGCGGGTACCAACTACCGCAATCTTCTCTACATTTTTATTAACCTTTGTTTCTTCAGTTGCTTCTTCTGCCGCAATTACAGATCCAGATACAAACAGACCTGCAGTTGTTGTTGCTAAAGCAAATTTAATTGCTTGTTGCAGCGCGCTATTTTTGAATTTCATTCTGACTTCCCCAGTTAGAATAGTTATGATTAGGTCACCAACTCTAAATTGGTGTAAATAACTTATACAGACTGTGAAAATAATTTGCAAATTGTTAATTTAATGTTGTTTTGGTTGTGTTGGTTATTCTGGTATTCACTTTATTTGGATTATGTATATGAATTTTAAGGGGATAATTTATTCTTTGCGATTCATTTTTTTGTGAAAATTTATATAAAATATCTAAAAAAATTTTAAAAACAGAAAGTTTTGAGTGAAATGTAGGCAAAAAAGGAATTGGAACGGTCTATTTTGTTTGTTGCTTATCGTTCAGTAGTTGCCACTGTTGAAGCTTTTCTTTGTATTCATCCCACACGCATGGGCAACAGCTACCACCACCGCAACATTCATCAGAAGCGGGCTTTGTTGGTTTTTGCTCGTCCTTTAGTTGTTTTTGATTCATTTGAATTAATGAAAAATAATTAATAATAGAGTGCTAAGGATAAGTCAAAAACTAATATAAGTAAATTATGCTTTGTGAACTTCGTATGCTGTGTGAAAATACCTAAATGCGATTATACAAAGTTATTCATAGGGCTCCATTCAGAGTAGCCAAAATTACCAAAAAGCGTCAAACATTACGTTTTAAGCGCGCTATGGTAGCACTTAAAATCGCGCTTGCTCAAGAAAAGCAAGAAACCAAAGAAATGCTTCATATATATAGGCGGTACACTCAAGGCCTAGCTAGTAAAGAAGAGTTACATACTGCTAATGAACAATTCTTAGATATCTTGAAAGGCTTAGGTTTGGGTGTATTTGCTGTATTGCCATTTGCACCCATTACCATCCCCCTTGTTGTTAAGTTAGGGCAGTGGGTTGGTGTTGATGTATTACCAAGTTCATTCAATATTAATAAGTCACTTAAAGAGCTAGACCAACAAGTCGAAAAAGAAGAAAAAGAGAAGCAAAACAAACACTGATTTGGGTTTGGCAATCTGATTTTGCCTATACCTTTTGTACCAAGATATTGGTATGCTTAGTTATCTTTTCTTTATAACGAGTCGTTTAATGAGTGCATTAATTCGCCATTCTTCAACGGGTATTCCCCTTTCTTTTATTGCAAAAGCAAATCTTACCGATTGGTTAACTGAGCAACCACAATCACTTCAAAACTGGTTATCAAACTGTGATTTTAAAAATAAAGGCATTGCCCTTATTGCTGATAGTGAGTCGGGTTCATTGGAGCATGTTTATTGCTTAGTCAATGATCTTAATGACTTTTGGTTAGCAGGCGACCTATCTACGAAGCTTCCTGCAGGTTGCTATCAAATCCAGGGTGATGACACTTTCGTTGAGCAAGTTGCACTTGGTTTTGTGTTAGGTGGGTACGAGTTTAGTGAATATAAAGAAAAAGCTTCACCGCGAGCGCAGCTTGCTATTGCTGATGAGAGCCTAGTTAAGCGTTTAACTGAGCATGCCAGCGCAATTAATTTAGTGCGTGATTTAGTCAATACACCTGCTGCAGATATGATGCCACAACATTTATCACAAGTGATGGCTGATTTAGCTGACACCTTTGATGGTGAGTTCAGCGAATGGGTGGGTGATGAATTATTAGAGCAAAATTACCCAACGATTCACATGGTTGGTCGTGCTTCGGAAAACAAACCGCGTTTACTTGATTTACGTTGGGGTGCAAAAGATGCTCCGCAGATTACCTTAGTTGGTAAGGGTGTTTGCTTTGATTCTGGCGGTTTAGATTTAAAACCAAGTTCTGGCATGCGTAACATGAAAAAAGACATGGGCGGTGCCGCGCATGTTATTGGCCTTGCACAGTTAATTATGGCTGCCAACTTACCAATTCGCTTACGTGTATTGGTACCTGCGGTTGAAAATGCGGTTTCTAGAAATGCATTTAGACCAGGTGATGTGATCAAAACACGTAAAGGGATCACTGTTGAAATTGATAACACCGATGCCGAAGGCCGTTTAGTTCTGTGTGATGCACTTGCTGAAGCACAAAACGATAATCCAGATCTAATCGTAGACTTTGCAACCCTAACAGGCGCTTGTAGAGTAGCATTAGGTACTGAATTACCGGGCTTTTTCGCCAATAATCGTGATGTTGCGAACAAATTAATAGATGCAGGCGAAAGCTGTCATGACCCTGTTTGGCAACTTCCTTTATTTGATCAATACAAAGCATTATTAAAAAGTGATGTAGCAGATATCGCCAATTGTGCTTCAACGCCATTTGGTGGTGCAATCACTGCCGCGCTTTACTTAAAAGAGTTTATTGAACCAAGCACGCCTTGGGTTCACTTTGATGTGATGGCTTGGAACGTTCGTTCATTGCCGGGTCGTCCAGCAGGCGGTGAAGCATTGGGCATTCGTGCCGTGTTTAATTATCTACAAGATCGTTTTCAATAATTTAGAGTTGATATAGCTCTAACGGTAAATCATCGGGATCGGCAAAAAATGTAAATTGCTTCCCGGTGATTTCATCCACTCTTATTTCTTCTACGCTAATACCTTGTGTTTCTAAATAGTGTTTTGATTTTGCAATATCGGCAACTTTAAACGCTAAATGGCGAAGTCCTTGAGCTTCTGGGTAGCTTGGTCTTTGTGGCGCGCCAGGAAACGAAAACAACTCTAATTGGCTGCCATCAGGAAGCGCTAAATCTAATTTATACGAGTCACGTTCAGCGCGGTATAGTTCGTGAATAATCGGCAGTTTTAAAACTTCACTATAGAAGTGCTTTGACTTTTCATAGTTGCTACAGATGATTGCAGCGTGATGTATGCCTAATAACTCCATGGTCTAATCCTTTTATGTTATGCTCATAAAAAAACGCGGACTAAGCCGCGCTTTTCTATTAATGAGTGTAGGGTATTACTCTGCCGCTTTACATGCCGCAACAGCTGGTGCAACAAGTTCAAGACCTGTTTTATCACACTCAGGTAGAGCAGCATCAGATACCGCAATTGGTGTCACACGATCGCCCCATTTAATATAACTTGCAGCCCAAGTTAAACCAGCACCAAAGGCTGCTGACATAATGTTTGAGTTAGGCTTGATGAGGCCTTGCTCAACAGCTTCACAAATTGCAATTGCAATTGTCGCTGCAGACGTATTACCGTAATCGGCAATGTTCACCATGACTTTGTCGTCAGCTACTTTTAAGCGTTGCTGAATGGCTTGGATGATACGTAAATTAGCTTGGTGAGGAACTAATACATCAATATCATCAAGTTGCAATTGCGCTTGGTTTAGCACGTCATCACAGGCTTCACTCATGCCTTTAACTGCACGCTTAAATATCTCACGACCTTCAAATAATAAATTTGATGGACCAATTGGTTCATATTTATTTAAATCGCTACCAAAGTTCTCAATATGCAGGATATCGCGGTCTTCACTATCACAGCCTGTTTTAGTCGCAAGTAAGCCTGATGGCGTATCTGAGGCTTCTAACACAACGGCACCCGCACCATCACCAAACAGTACAGCACTGTCTCGACGTGACCAGTTGACATACCAAGTCATGCGCTCAGCAGCAATAACCACGGCCTTTTTAATCATACCGGCACGAATTTGTGCTGTGGCAGCTTGTAAAGCGTATAAAAAGCCTGAACATGCAGCGTTAGTATCCATTGCTGCAGCGCCAACAGCGCCAATGTTTTTTTGCACTAATGAAGCAGTATTTGCCACCATCGTTGATGGTGTACAGGTTGCTAATAACACTAAGTCTATGTCTTTGCCGTCAACGCCAGCACAAGCTAGAGCATGTTTTGCAGCAACAGTAGCAAGTTCAGCAGTAGAAACATGGCTGACACGGCGAGATTTAATGCCTGTACGTGTAGTGATCCATTCATCGTTGGTATCAACAATGTTACTTATTTCATCGTTGCTAATGCTAGCGGGTGGTATACATTTACCCCAGCCAGTAATTTGGGCATAAGACATAATGTGTTCTCTTTATGTGGTCAGACTTGTTAAAATTTTTCAAAGTTATACCAAAAATCACCTCTCAACACTAGCTTAACGCTTTACTGCGTCGCAAATAATGGCATTTGTTCGATATTTAAGTTAAACCTAGTATAAAAAAGAGGCGATTATGAAAAAAATAAACTTAAAAATAAGCACATTATCGGTACTGTCCTTATTATCTTCGTTTACGGTTAATGCACAAACCACCATTATTCACGCTGGAAAAATGCTGGTAGGCACAGAGCAAGATGTCAAAGAGCAGCAAACACTGGTTATTGACGATACCAAAATTACTGCAATTAAAGCAGGCTATTTAACAAAACAGCAGTTAAACCTTAGTAATGCAGATGTTATTGATTTAAAAAATCAGATGGTTTTACCAGGCCTGATTGATATGCATGTTCATGTTACCTTTGAGCGTGATGCAAAGCGTAACCCACACCAATGGGCAACTGAATACGAAGCAGATTATGCACTTCGTTCTCTAAAATATTTACAGCACACGGTCGATGCCGGTTTTACTTCTGTGCGCGACCTTGGTAGCAGCTATCAAGTTATCTTCCCATTAAAGCGAGCTGTTGAACGTGGCGACATTGTTGGTCCGCGTATTTTTGCTGCAGGAGACATGATCACACCGACCGGTGGACACGGTGACATGCATGGCTATCGTCGTGATATTACCAAAGCAACACAAGGCGGTGGCTTGGGTGTGTGTGATGGTGCTGATGATTGTACTCGTGCGGTACGCGATGTTATCAAAAGTGGTGCCGATGTGATTAAAATTACCGCGACAGGTGGTGTGTTAAGTAATACCGCAGCGGGTGTGAATCAACAATTTACTGATGAAGAGCTCAGTGCCATTGTTAACACTGCTCATCATTTAGGCCGCAAAGTGACCGCTCATGCTCATGGCACAGAAGGTATAAAAGCAGCACTTAGAGCAGGTGTTGATTCAATCGAACATGGCTCTTTTTTAGATAAAGACACGGTTAAGCTTTTCAAAAAGCAAGACGCGTATTTAGTTCCAACCTTACTCGCTGGCGCAACAGTAAAAGAAGAAGTGCAGAATAACCCAAATATGCCAAAAGCAATTGCTGATAAAGTCGAAGTTGTAGCGCCCAAGATGGAAGCATCGTTTAAGTTAGCGCTTAAAAATAACGTGAAAATTGCTTTTGGTACTGATTCAGGGGTGTCTAAGCATGGTGATAATGCCAAAGAATTTGAATTACTGGTTAAATACGGTATGACACCTAAAGAGGCAATTAAGTCCGCAACTGTTGAAGCTGCTAAACTATTAGGCCAAAGTGATAACCTAGGTGACTTGAGTGTTGGTAAACAAGCAGATATTATCAGCGTTAATATGAATGTGCTTGATAACATTAGTGAACTTAGACAAGTTAACTTTGTTATGAAGGGCGGTAAAGTGCTCAAACAGTAAGGGTTACTATGGGCGGCAAAATTAAAGAAACTTTATTTAATCATTTGATTGATGCCGAAAGGCAGTTGTTAGAGCCTGAGGTAAGACAATCTGCAGAAGCACTTGATGCTTTGCTAGATGATGACTTCATCGAAATTGCAGCAGATGGCACGTCTTTTAATAAGTTCCAAGTATTAACCCGTTTGCCGACTGAGGTGGTACCGCAGTTTTACAACCAACATTTTAAAGGCCGTATGCTTAGCGAGAACATAGCGCAATTGAGCTATCAGGCGGCCTTTAGACGTTCTGCTCGCTCAGAATTTAACTATTCAATTCGTATGTCATTGTGGCGTTTTAACGGTAAACAATGGCAAATGGTGTTTCATCAAGGCACGCCATGTGCTGTTTTTACAATTTCTATGGATGATGAATAATCATTAACACCTCTGCTATGCAAACTGATCCGGCTCTTAGCCGCTTACTGGTGTTAAGAAGTGCCGCAATTGCAGTGCAATTTATTGCTGTAATGGTTGTGTACTTCTTATTTGAACATCAAATTGCCTTACTGCCTTTACTATCCGTTATTCTAATTGAAGCTATTTTTCAGCTGTTGAGCATATTTGCTTATCGAAAAGTAACAAAAGCGAAACCTTCTGCTGTATTAATGCAGTTAACTGCTGATTTATTGTTTTTGACGATACTTTTGTCATTGAGTGGTGGGGCAACTAACGCGTTTGTGTCGTTATTGTTGTTACCAATTATGATAGCTGCGGTATCTGTTAATGCCAAAGGACTTGCCTATACCGCTGTGCTGGCAATTGCAGCTTATAGCTTTTTATTGATAAAGATGCCTGAACACACCATGCACCAAATGCAAATGACTCATCATTTTATTGGCATGTGGATTAATTTTGTTATCAGCGCCATTGTTATCGCATTTGTTATTGGCACATTAAATAGCACGTTAAGGGCCAGAGAAGCTACTATTGCAAAGGCCCGTGAACAGCAACTTAGGCATGAGCAGCTATTAACACTCGACGGTGCTGCCGCGCAAGTTACGCATCAATTAGCAACACCTCTTGCAAATTTGCAGCTTTTATTTGAAGAGTTGCAAGAACAACAAGCTGATGATCCCATTGTGCAAGAAATGGCTAAGCCATTGGCACAGTGTAAACAGCAACTTGAACATTTTAGGGCACTATCAAATGCCTTAAGAACCGGTGAAACACAAAAGGTGATCAGCGCTCAAACATTACAGCATACAATTGAAGATGCCATGACATTGCATTTTCCTGAGCAAAGCTTACTGTGGCTCAATGATGCGCCACAGTGCTCCATTTTGAGTGATGCTATGTTATTACCAGCAATTTTGAACTTGTTACAAAATGCAGTTTTAGCGAATATAAAAAACCAACAAAATACCATAGAAGCTAACTGGCAAATAGATAACCAACAACTGTCGCTTTCTTTAAGAGATTTTGGGCCAGGTTTTAGTGAGCAACAAATGTCCGCACTAGGAGGGCAGTTAATGCCTAGCAAAAGCGGTATGGGTATGGCAGTACTGCTATCAAATGTAACTTTAGAGCGTTTAGATGGTTCATTAACGCTATGTAATCACCAACAGCTGGGTGCAATTGCCACCGTAAGTCTTAAGATCGTATGAAACTGTTAATAATCGAAGATGATGTAAACCTTGCCACCACACTGGCAAGGCGTTTTACAAAACATGGCTTTGCATGTGAGCTTGCCCATAATAAAGAGCAAGCAATGCAAAAACTAAACGCTGTTGATGCGAGCCACTATTTGGTTGATCTAAAACTTGGTGACGACAATGGCTTAACCTTAATTAAACCGATAAGAACACAGTTTCCAACTGCTCGCATTGTGCTATTAACCGGTTTTGCTAGTATCGCTAGTGCTGTTGAAGCAATTCGTTTAGGTGCTAACGACTACCTACCAAAACCTGTTGATTTTAATTCATTATTAAAAACATTATTGGGTGACGCTGAAGCAAACCCATCATTAGAAGATACAAAGCCGAGCCAAGTTATGTCACCAGAGCGATTAGAATGGGAGCATATTCAACATGTACTCCATAGTAATAATGGCAATATTTCCGAAACAGCACGACAACTCAATATGCACAGGCGAACTTTGCAGCGAAAATTACAAAAAAAACCAGTTCAACAATAAATAAGCTGTTTCCTTGGTGGGAACGCGTGTTAAGTGACATCCTAAAGTATTATTTTGATATAGACAGGTATAAATCTAAGTCTTTTTGGTTTGCTGCATCGCAGATCCTTAACTACAGTCAAATTAGTACTGTTCGTTGTATGAGTTTGCAATATGCATTTTTCAGAACTTAATTTTTTTGCTATTTTTTTTGCTGGCCTTGCCTCATTTCTTCTAGGCGCGCTGTGGTACTCACCTTGGCTATTTAAGCGAATTTGGATGGAAAGCTGTGGTTTAACAGAGCTTGATTTACAAAGTATCAATCCAATTAAAGTCTTTGGTGGTAGTTTTATTTTATGCTGCATAATCGCCTTTAGTTTATCCTTATTCATTGGCTCGCACGTCAATGTAGGAGTGGCAGTAGGTACTGGCTTTATTATTGGTTTATGTTGGGTTAGCTGTGCCTTGGGGATTGGTTATATTTTTGAGCAGCGTCCATTAAAGCTTTTTTTGGTGAATGCAAGTTACTCTATATTACAGTTTTCTCTTATTGGCCTTGTTTTGGGACTGTGGTCTTAACATGGTAGGATCAGCCTTTTAGAAGTAAAATCGGGTAGTTAATGGCTAAACCAAATAAAAAAGGTCCAACTAAAACAGTCGATATTTTTTGCTCACAATGTAAAAGCCAATTATTTAAATATCGCAAAGGTGGAAAAGGGGCCTTGGTTAAATGCTTTGTTGAGCGTATTAGCCAAGACTTTACCAATGAAACAGGTATTTGCCCTGACTGCCAACGTCAATTTGCCCGCGAGACCATGATCCGTGGCGCACCTGCTCTAAAAATCATCGGTGGTAAGGTAACGCATAAGTAGATTAGTATTTGCCACATTTTTGATGTTTAATTTAAAGGAAATTATTCACGGATGAAGAAGGTATTTTTATTTTTTGCACTTATTTTTATTAGTGCCTGTAGTGATCAAATAGAAAATAAAGAATACTGCATATCGCGGATTGAGTTTATTTGGCTAGCTGAAAGTAACAGAGATAAAAACCGAGTCATTGTAATTTTCATGAATGCATTCGTAACAGAATATACTGAAATTTACGGTCATTCTACTCCTCCTCCTAGTTCTGCAGTGCAGGGAGAAAATTCAGAATTTATTTATTTACAATATACAGATTTCTGTGAGGATAAGTACCGAATTACAAAGCACTTAACAGATAAGATCGCTGCTACCTATCCGAACCTACCGGAATTACTTGTCAGCAATCAAAAATTTAAGCCGAGTATTAATACTATTGCTGTGGATGGGCCTTACTGGAAACATAATCAAGAAGGAAAAGATTAATTTGGTTAAACATGCATTTGCTGCTTTGTTTATGATTTTTGGCGTTTTGCCCATTTTGACTTCATGTGGAGAGGTAGCTACTCATACAAAAATAAACATCAATGAATATGTGTTCGTAAGAGCAATAAACCCGAGCGATAACCTATACAAATATGGCGCATTTAGACTTGAACCTTTAGAAAATGAAGCTAATGTCGTCCAATTTGATTGGATTACTGTCGAGTCCCCAAACAGCAAACTGAAAATAGAAAGTGACACTACTCATTTAGGCAAATCATCCTTTTATGTGGCAGATGGTCTAAAGTTTGATGTTTTTTACCTTTCTTTGTCTATTGCTGATCAAGCCTCTTGGTGGGTAAATGAAGTGCCTGCGGAGTTTAAAACCATGTATACCACTGAATTTTGTCAATCATCTTTGACAAAGTTAGAGCAGCTTAACCATGAAGATCTGAGTATTTGCTTTGAGTAAATATTAACTGTAATTAAAATACGGACATTTATCCTCGTTTATCCCTCATGCTCTGATAATATTGACCGGTTTGCTGTTTCAATGAATGAAAACAACCCTCCCCAGGGATTGGGCCAGTTGTATGGGTATAAACACATGAACAAAATGGATTCACGCACGTGATAGCACTTTTATTTGATATTATTGGCATGACAGGCACATTCTTAGTGGTTGGTGCTTTCTTTTTATTACAATTGAATAAAGCATCGCCAACCGGCCTTGTGTATAACATGATGAACTTAACAGGGGCAATTCTGTTACTGATTAGTCTTTGTTATAACTTTAACCTTGCTAGTTTTGTTATCGAAATTTTCTGGATAGCAGCGTCACTTATTGGTTTATATAAGTACATCAAAGCAAAGCGGACAGGTAATATTGAAACAGCTTAATTAAGCTTCATATTAAAACCCATTTTTAGTTTAAAATGGGTTTTTTTGTATCTACTTTCGAGAACTCTTCAACTAAAATTATAAAAACATTGCAAGCTTGCCAATCTTTTGTATTAATAGTGTAAACAATGTGTTGCTTTTGCAGCATGGGCTATTAGTACAGGTATCTCGCAGCGTGAAGCTATTAAGATGTTCAGCACTTTTTTCAATTGTAGTTGCTTCAACCATCTCTTCGGTTGCTCATTCAGCTGAAGAACAAGACTTATTTTCTTTAAGTTTTGAGGACTTGCTTGAGGTACATGTTGATCTGGCAACTAAAACTACTGAGACCTTGTCGTCAGTTCCTTCTACTATGACGGTGTTTAACCGCAAGCAAATTCAAGCACTTGGTATCGATAATGCGTATGAGATAATGAACTTCGTACCAGGTATGCAATCAACTCGTGGAGACTGGGTTGGCGCCGTGCCTAAAGACCATGCACGAGGCGTTTATCTTGATAGCGGTAATGTATTAGTGATGATCAATGGTGAGCGAGTTAATGAGTCATCATTTGGCAAAGCCTCTGTTTACATGCCTTATATTCCTATTGAAGTCATCGAAAAAATAGAGTTTATCCGCGGTCCAGGCTCAGCGATTTATGGTAGTAATGCGTTTTTAGGGGTGATGAATATTGTTACCTCTAAAGAGCGAAATGCTATGCAACTCGTGGTTGGCAATAATGGTCGCTATGGGGCAACAGGGCAGTTTAACCGCACTGTTAATGACAGTACCGCTGTATATGCGACATTTTCTTATGATCAAAAAGACGGTGAAAGCTATCCGCAAGGGGTTAAAGATCCACTTGAAGCAATTTATCTCGAAGCGGGTGTCAATTACAAAAAGCTCAAACTAAGTGCTCGTTACAACAAAACAGAACTCGATGAGTTTTTAAACCTTGCTGGCTACTCAAAGCAAAACCAACATACTAGTGATAACACCTTTGTTGGTATTAAATATAACTGGGTTAATAACGATAAGCTAAAGCTTGACTCAAGTTATTCATACACTGAGCATAATATTTCTAGCGCAGGTTTAATCGTTGCATTTGATGATATGCCTGACTTTTTAGTTGGCCCAGCTTGGCAAACTACAGATAGTAAGTTTGAAACTGAGTTGAGTTATCAATTTAATAATCAATGGCAGCTTGCTGCAGGAGTAGAGTACTCAGAGGCTAAACAAGTTGAAGCTGGAGTTCGCACCAGTTATTACGACGACCAATCAGGTCTGATAATTATAGAACCTAGCTATTATCAGCAAGGTATTGTTACTGTTATGGATTTTCCTGAGTTTGCGGCCCTCAAATACACCTTTGAAACATATAGTGCGTATGGGCAACTAAAAATCCCTTACACAAAAGCATTTACTTTATATGTTGGAGCACGCTATGACGATGTGAACAACATCGACAGCAAACTTTCGCCTCGTCTTGCTGGTGTATATGTCATAAACCCAGAGCATACCGTTAAGTTACAATATGGCGAGTCATTCAGAACACCTGTTACTAACGAGCTTTTTTCAAATGATGATGTCACAGTAGGCAACCCGGCACTTCGCTCTGAGTCAGTAAAAACCACTGAGCTGGTTTGGCATTTTCAAACATCTGAGTTACAAGCTAATGCAGTGCTTTTTTATAATGAATTAAACGACTTTATAAACATTGAACCTACACAATCTAATGATGCCTTATTTACCTTTGCAAACTCCTTTAATAGCCAAAACAGCGGTATTGAACTTGATGGTACTTGGCAATCAAATAAAGAGTTCTCTGTAACAGGCACCTATACTCAATACTTTGAAGACCCAATTAATGCAAGTTTCAAGCGGTTTGCAAGTTTAGTAACTAGTTATAACTTATCTGACAGTTGGCAACTAAGTTTAAATGTATTGTGGCGAGACAAAGTTGAGGTGAGCTCGGTGAGTGGTGCCTATTTTAAACAGTCAGCCTACACCTTGCTAGGCGGTAGCTTAAAGTGGCAGCTAAATGCCAAAAGCCAGCTAATGCTTAAGGCAGAAAACCTGTTAGGCAAACAATATAACGTGTTTGATCCACGCATGGACAATGGCGCAGTTGCTGGTACAACTGAAGATTTATCGTTACACTACCAGTTCAATTTCTAGTTGCGCTTATCTCAAAGGTTTGAATGTCGTCATTAAGTAAAAAGTTAGTTTTTGCAGGTACAATGCTTTTATTGTTGCTTGTGTTAGTTTTTTACCTTGGACGTGCTCACGATTATCAACAAGCAGAGCAACAAAGTCGTGTTCAAGCTACTCAGTTAAGTCATTATTTTTCAAGCGAGTTAGCCCGCTTTAAAACTATTCCTACCTTAGTTAGCGCCAATGATTTGGTTAAATCATTTTTGGTTAATAAAGGTACTGGCGAACAGGCTGTTAACTATTACCTCGAAGATATTCAACGAGCCAGCGGTGCATCTGATGTTTATTTAATGGATTTAACAGGCTCGGTCGTGGCAAGTAGTAACTGGCAAGTTGATTACACCTTTTTGGGCAGTAATTTTGCATTTCGGCCATATTTTTATTTAGCCAAGCAAGGTGAAAAAGTTGCTTATTTTGCTTTAGGTATGCGCTCAAGTGAGCGGGGCATTTACTTTTCAGAGCCCGTTATAGAGAAGGGCAAAGTGATTGCCGTTGTCACGTTAAAAGTGAATGCTAAAAAGTTTGAACAAGACCGCCAGCTTCTTAATGCATCAGACAGCACCCATTTTTATATCGCGCTAGAAGATAGCGTGATTGTGATGTCGGATGTCGCCGATTGGCGTTTAAAGTCACTTAATACACTAAGTGATCAACAAATGGCCGCTTTGGTTAAGTCACGCCGATACTTATCACATAAACCAAGTTTGCTCATGTACACCAACAAGCCATTAAGTGAAAAAACCGCTCAGCAAAGTATTCAACTTGATGGCAAAGAAGCGCGCTTTATCAGTGCCACAGAAACAATAGACATTATAAACGCCAAAGCCAGTGTGCTGGTGGATGTAACTAATGTGGAGCTTGCGCAAATACCTCGACTGCTTTGGTTTAGTGTGTTTTATGCTATTGCTGTTGTGCTTATTCATATGGCGATGGTGCGCTTTGCGGGCTACAAAAAGCTCTTGTTTTCAAGACATAGCCTTGAGCAAGAAGTAATTGAACGAACCCAAGCGCTCGAAAAAGCGCAAAAAGCACTGATCCAAACAGCCAAGCTTGCAACGATAGGTCAATTAAGTGCGGGCATTAACCATGAAATCAATCAGCCCTTAAGTGCCATGAACACTTATTTAGTAAGTGCAAAGAGGCTGCTTATTAAAGGCAATATTGAGCAAGCCAGCGAAAATTTAGTGCTGGTGCAATCCCTAATAGAGCGTGTTCACAAAATTGTCGCTCAGCTTAAGCATTTTAGTAAACCCGCACAAACCCAACTTAGGCAGCAAAGCTTAGCGAGCATGTTAAAAAATGCGTTAATGATCGCCAGCGCCCAGTTAAAGCAAGACGATATCGAGGTAAAAGCTGCTGATATTGACGCACACATAACCGTGTGGGTTGACAGCGTTAAGTTTGAACAAGTATTGGTAAATGTGATCACTAATGCCAGCCAAGCAATGAGTGAATCTGAAAAACGCGAATTGAGTTTTGAGCTCGAACTTTTCGATGACCGCGTAAAACTCTCTATTCTTGATACGGGCCCGGGTATTGATCAACACGCGTTAGGTAACATCTTTGAGCCATTTTACAGTACTAAAACCAGCAATGGCTTGGGTTTGGGCTTATCGATTTCACGGCAAATTATCGACTCATTTAACGGTCGATTATCTGCGCACAACCGCCCTGAAGGCGGCGCACAATTTATAATAACCTTACAAACAAATAAGGAACCATCATGAGTGTAGTTGCAGCGACCTGTAATCAGGTAATCGTTATTGATGACGAAGCGGTGATCCGCGATTCATTAAAGCAACTCCTTGAGATTGAAGGTTATCAAGTTCAGTGTTTTAGTGAGCCAACGGCGGCGCTTTCAAAATTGAGTCGTCGTTTTGAGGGGATTGTATTAAGCGACATAAACATGCCAAAAATGGATGGCTTGGCATTTTTAGAACAAGTTAAAGCCTTCGATAGCGAGTTACCGGTTATTTTTCTTACCGGCTTTGCTGATGTATCTGTTGCCGTGAAAGCTATGCAGCTTGGCGCTTATGATTTATTTGAAAAGCCTCTAACAGAGCAGTTGTTAGATTGTATCGCTCGCGCTTCAGAAAAGCGTGCTCTAGTGATGGAAAACCGCGCGTTAAAAATAGCAGTAGAGAAAACCTCTGCGCCCGGTGTGCGTATTTTAGGTGAAACAGAGCAAATGCAACAAATGATGCATTTACTCAATGCGGTAATTGACACTCCCGCCGATGTTTTAATAGAAGGTGAAACAGGCACAGGCAAAGAGTTAGTTGCCCGTTACTTGCATGATCAAAGTAATCGTTCTGGGGCTAATTTTGTTGCCATAAACTGCGGCGCTATCCCTGAGCAACTCATTGAGAGTGAACTTTTTGGTGCAGCCAGTGGCGCGTACACTGGTGCAACGCAATCTCGCCAAGGTAAGTTTGAATTTGCTAAAGGCGGCACTGTGTTTTTAGATGAAATAGAGTCAACACCTGCAAGCTTACAAGTCAAGTTATTGAGGGTGCTTGAAGAGCGAAAAGTAACGCCTGTAGGTGATAACCACGCCATTGATTTAGACGTGCGCATAGTTGCGGCCACAAAAGTAGACTTAATGACACTGGTCGAAGCAGGGGAGTTTAGAGCCGATCTCTATTACCGCCTAAATTTAGTAAAAGTGAGTATTCCGGCATTGCGCGACAGAAAAGCCGATATTCCATTACTTTTTAAACATTTTAGCTCAATAGCGGCTACACGTTTTCATAAACCACCGGCACCGTTGAGTAGTGAGGCAAAACAACGACTACTTGCTTATGATTGGCCTGGCAATGTGCGAGAGCTTAGAAATCAAGCCGAGCGTGCTGTATTGCTGGGCTCTGATCTAGCCTTTGCCTCATACAGCGATTCAAATAATGAGAACGAACTTGCTCAGGACTTAAGCCTAGCCGAAAAAATTAGCTTTTATGAACAATCACTCATCGAAGAAGCCCTTGAGCGTAACAACGGTAGCATCAAAGACACCATGGTCACCTTACAAATTGCACGTAAAACTCTCTACGACAAGATGACCAAATACGGTATTAATCGCGAAATGTTCAAAGACTAAACAACCCTCTCAGATTAAACTCTTCACAATGGGTGGAACTGGTGACAGCATGTTTTTAAAAATGTGTGGATATCCACCCATAAAAGCCAGTCTTATATAGATAAATAAGTCTAACGTATTGTTATTTATTAGTTTTTATAAAATTAACTAAGTTGGCAACCAACTTGCCTTACTTGTTAGGAACAACAATTTGAACCTAATAAGGGGCGCATAATGACAACAATATTCACTCATACAAAAACACGCGTAGCAGCGGCTGTAATTTTAGCGAGCACAACAGGCTCAGCAATGGCAGCAGAGTACGCTGTATACGGTAAAGCAGAAGTTCAAATAGCAAACACAGATACCGGCGTTATGCGCTATGCTGACGAAGGTACACAAATTGAGGCACCTTTTTCGCGAATTGGTATTAAAGGCAGCCACAAACTAACAGAATCGCTTAAAGCGGTATTTAAATATGAAGTACAAGTAAAAGGCTTTGAGCACGATGACACAAACGAGCCATTTTCAGCGCGTAATACTTATTTAGGGCTTGCTGGAGATTTTGGTGAGGTCGTTGTGGGTCGTAACGACACTCGTTTTAAATACTCTGAAGGTAAACTAGACGGCTTTAATGAAACACAAGCAGATATCGCTCAGCTGATCCCAGGTCAAGACCGTATCGGCGATACCATTACCTATAGCTCAAAAACATACGGTGGCGCATCACTTGCGCTGACTTATGCACCAAAAGATGACAGCAGCAACGATGAAGATGGTTTTGCGGCAACGGTTATTTATGGTGACCGTGCATTAAAATCAAAAGACTACTATGTTGCTATTAGCCATGTCGATGCACTTAACAAATTGACGGCAAGCCGTGTGGTTGCAGCATGGAAACTTGAAAACCTCCAGCTTGCGGGTTTGTTCCAGCGCAGCGAGTCAACAGATGGCACGAAAGAAGGCAATGGCTATGTACTCAGTGCAAGCTATGCAATTGATAAATGGGTACCTAAACTGCAATACGTTAAAGATGACTCAAAAATTCGCCATGCTGAAGAAGGTAAACAATGGACAGCGGGTGTTGACTATAATTTTGATAAACAAACCACAGCATACTTATTCTATACTGATTTAGATTTAGAACTTGAATCAGACAACAGCGTTGCAATTGGTCTTAAATACAAGTTCTAAGGAGTCGGTATGTCATTAGTAAATCAAACAAAAGATGGCTCACAGCCACGCCCATTAATGAGCACAGTAATGTTACTTCTGGGCCCATTAGTGATGTTATTAACCTGTATTATTGAGCCTCCTGCAGGTATGAGTGTAGCTGCACTTCGTACCGCAGGCCTTGCATTTTGGATGGCTTCTTGGTGGGTCAGTGAAGTTGTGCCAATTCCTGCGACTTCATTATTGCCACTTGTAATATCACCTCTTGCTGATATTGCAGCAATCAAAGGGGTCGCATCACCATATGCACACCCTTTGATCTTTTTATTCTTAGGCGGCTTTTTGATCTCAATCGCGATGGAGCGTTGGGGTTTACACAAGCGTATTGCACTTAACACTATGCTTCGTGCCGGAACTAAACCTAGCCTGCAAATTTTAGCCATGATGTTAGTAACAGCATTCTTATCAATGTGGATGTCAAATACTGCAACAGCAGTAATGATGCTACCTATTGCTATGTCGATTACTATGTTGGTTAAACAGTCTAACCCTGACAATGACCAATTTGGTAAAGCATTGTTATTATCAATCGCTTATGGCGCAAGTATCGGTGGTATTGCAACGCTAATTGGTACGCCACCAAATGCACTTATGGCTGCGTATTTATCAGATAGCTACAAGATTGATATTGGTTTTGCAGAATGGATGAAAGTAGGTGTACCACTTGCGACTGTTATGCTTATTTTATGCTGGGTTTGGTTAACTAAATTTGCTTATAAAGTAGATACACAATGTGCAAAAGCAGCGAGTAAAGATACTAAATCGCTATTTTTATCACAGTTACAAGAGCTCGGTGCTATGCAGCGTGCAGAAAAAGGTGTAGCAATAGTATTTGTTTTGGCAGCTGTTTGTTGGATCTTCAGACCGTTACTGGCTGATCTTTCTGGCTTAAAAATTTCTGACACCGGTATTGCTATCGCAGCAGCCTTATTATTATTTGTGTTACCAGCAAACAAAGGTGATGGTGAGCGTATTCTTGACTGGGAAAGCGCAGCTAGAGTGCCATGGGGTGTGTTACTTCTATTCGGTGGTGGTTTAACACTGGCTGCACAAATCAAATCATCAGGCCTTGCGGAATACATTGCCCATATGATTGAAGGGGCAAGTGCAATTCCATTGGTTTTAAGTGTACTAGCAGTGGCTACCTTAATTACCTTCTTAACTGAGATCACTAGTAACACAGCAACAGCAGCAGGTTTCTTACCACTATTAGGCCCGGTAGCTGAATCTGTATTTGGTACGCCGCTTGTGTGGGTTATTCCGGCAGCGATTGCGTGTAGTTGTGCGTTTATGATGCCAGTTGCGACACCGCCTAATGCGATTGTTTTTGGCTCTGGGCAAATTCAAATGCGCGATATGATTCGTTCTGGTTTTGCACTGAATATTATTGCGATTGTTATGATCACTCTTGTCACAATGACAATTGCAGGAGCAGTATTTGGTTTTTAATAACTAGATTATTTTCTCAACCATTTTCCAACCACCGACAGCGCTCCTAGTGAGCGCTGTTTTTTTTGATACGACTAATGTTGCCCATACATGCATTGCTGGTTATAGTTGATAAAATCGCTTTGAAAGAGATGACGTTTTGACTGACACAGATGTACCTTTGCAAATACAATTTAAACAACTTGATGAGGCATTTTTAGCCCAGCCTTATTTACCTATCGCCAGTCGTATTAAGCTGTTAAAACAAATTAAAACTCGGCTTATTGAAAATGAACAAGCATTGGTCGCTGCAACGAGTAAAGATTTTGGTTATCGTACTTCCTTTGATACCGTACTTGGTGATTTATTACCAACGGTTAAAACAATTAGCGACATAATTAAACGTTTACCTAAATGGTCACGTAACGAAAAGCGTGCAGTTGGTATTAGTTTATGGCCTTCAAATGCACATATTCAGTACCAGCCAAAAGGTGTCGTAGGGGTAATAGCACCGTGGAATTATCCTATTCAATTATCTTTAGTACCTGTGATAAGTGCCTTAGCAGCAGGTAATCGGGTAATGTTAAAGGTTAGTGAGTTTACACCCCACACTAACCAGGTAATCAAATCAATAATGACTGATGAGTTAGCACAGCACTGCGTTGTTGTTGAAGGAGATGCCCAAGTCGCCGCAAATTTTTGTGATATCCCTTTTGCTCATTTGTTATTTACAGGTTCAACTTCTGTTGGTCGTAAAGTCATGCAAGCAGCAAGTAAGCATTTGACACCTGTTACTTTAGAGCTTGGCGGAAAATCACCCGTTGTTATTCTCGATGACGTAAATATTAAGATGGCGGCAAAAACACTGTTATTTGGAAAGCTCAACAATGCAGGCCAAATATGTGTTGCCCCAGACTATGTGTTTGTACCTAAAAAGCTTGAGCACCAGTTGGTATTGCAGCTATGTGAACTGTATAAAAAAGTTTATAAGCAAGGTGTTGAGGGCAAAAACTTAACTTCAATAATATCAGATGCTCAGTATCAACGTTTAAAGTCATACCTACACGATGCAGAGCAAAAGGGGGCGCAACTGTTTAGCCCACTTGATGATGATCAACATGATGACTTAAAACATCGTATGGGTTTGCATTTAATCACACAAGTGAATGACGATATGCAAGTTATGAAGGATGAAATTTTTGGCCCTCTGTTACCAATTATGACCTACGAAACAGAGCAGCAAGTCATAGATTACATCAATCACCGCTCTCAACCTTTAGCCCTGTATATTTTTGGCCATAATAAAGAACAAATCAAAAGAGTCAGTCAATCTATTCGCAGTGGAACTTTAGCAATTAATGATTTACTTATGCAGGTGACAGCTGATCAATTACCGTTTGGCGGAATTGGTGAGTCTGGAATGGGTAATTACCACGGTATTGAAGGGTTTAAAACTTTCAGTCATGCGCGCAATACTTTGGTTTCGGGTAAATTCAACCCACGCACACACTTGTTATTAAAGCAGAATAAGTGGCTTATTAAGATATTAAAATGGATGTACTTGCGCCCTTAGGGGCAAGTACAAAACATTTAATGCTCATTTTTAGCTAACTAGTTATCACTGAACTAAGCAAGTAGTTACACTTATAAGCGGCCATCAGGGGCATATAAACCTGCCTGAATTTTTGCGTAAATTGCATCAGCTTTTTCTTTTGCGGCTTCAATTTCTGCAGGTAACATACTGCGTTCATCAAGCTTGCGACTATGGCTTGCATCCATGTTGCCGTTGTATTCAGCAATGGTATTCCAAATATAAGATTTCTCAAGGTTTTTTGGAACGCCAAGGCCTTCATAGTACATCAGAGCCATATTAAACTGGGCAAGTGTGAAATTATTAGCTGCCGCCTTTTGATACCAGCTAAGTGCAGTGCGGTAATCTTGTAATACACCTTCACCATTTGCATACATAACACCTAGGTTATATTGAGCTGCGGGGTGATTCTTCTTAGCTGCCATCTCAAACAGCGAAATAGCTTTTTCTTTGTCGAGTTTTACACCTTTGCCTTCTTGGTAAAGAACTCCAAGTGCAAACATCGAATCAGCGTGAACTTTTTTTACGGCTTGTTGATAAAGCTCAGCTGCTTTTTGGTAGTTACGCTGTACACCAAAACCACCTTCATACATTTTAGCAAGTTCATACATTGCCGGCGCAAAGCCCCGATCTGCTAAATAGTTGTATTCTTTTAATGCTTCTTCAAAGCGACCTTCATTAGCCGCCAATTGAGCATCTTCTAGGCTAGCATGTACAAAAGGTGAGAGGATTAATGCGCTAGTAAGCAATAGTGATTTCAAGTTAGGCTTGATCATTGTCTGCCTCCAAATGTGTGTTAGTTATCAACAGCTACAAACTTAGATATTGATAAATGCATTGCCAAACTCGCAAAAGGGCAAAACATTATTTTTAGTTTAGACCCAACAGTATTAAATGCCCAATTTGAAGGCAATAGCAAGTACATAATTAAAAAAGTAGACACAAGATACAGATTTTACAGAAAAATTAAAGAAATAAAAAAAGCCCATGATGGGCTTTTTAGTGTCATATCTACCGTCACCGATATGAGCAATGTAGCAAGTAAAGTGTAACGTTTTATGTCGCTGCTTGGGTCGAGGAAGCTGCAAACAATCAAGTGTTAAATCTTGAACAAATCCAGAAAAACACCATCAAAGCCTTATAGACATTGATATTGTTGTGAGATTAATAGCCTACCTGAACTTGTTGATAACGATTATTACTTAGATTAACGTGGGCATCAATACTTAAATGATAATTAATTTCATTTAGAGGGTGTTGCTGATTATTTATTCTCAGTGTTAACTTAATAAGGTACTAATTAAAATTAGATTAATAAATTGAGCATGATGAAAAAAATAGCAAAGTGTTTAATCACATTGAGTTTACTTTTAGGAGTTGCTGGTTGTTCTCCTAGCTTCACTTATAACAATTTAGGTTGGCTGTCAGGATTCTGGATTGATGATTATGTTGACTTAAACAATGAGCAAGCTGAAAAGTTTGAACATATAGTTAAAACCAGCCGTGATTGGCATCGAGAGACTCAACTGCCTCTTTATAAACAGGACTTAGAAAGTTTAAAACTAATGTTAGAAACTGACGTTAATCACGCTCAATTAAAACAGCATTTCAGCCAAGCAAAGCAACATTGGCAAACACTAGTTGATAAGCTAGAACCAGAATTGATCGATTTAGCTAACGCATTGAGTTATGAACAACGAGTTGAATTTGTAGCGGCACTGCAAGATAAAATCAATGAAGAATATTTAGAGCATCAAGAAAAATCTGCTGAGCAGCACAAACAAGAACGTCTAGATGAAAATCTTGAGAATTATAAAGAGTGGTTTGGCTCAAAGTTATCAGCTGAACAAAAAGCACTGATCGAATCGGCATCTAACACTCGCATTAGTACATTTTTACTTTGGATGCAGTACAAACAAAAGCGCTTAGATGCTTTAAAATCTTTGTTTATGCAAAAAACTAAGCCTGCGGATTTTGATCAACAGTTAGCGGTGATCATTAATAATCGTTTGGCTTTTATGAGTGATGAATTAATCAAAGCTGACGATAAAAATCTAGATGACTACGTAACCTTACTGCTTGCCTTAAAACCAACTCTTACAGACAAACAGCGTCGAAATGTTCGTGAAGAGCTTGATGATCTAATCGATGATGTTACAGATTTAATGAATGACTAAATAATCACACCTCGCTCATAGTCGTATTTTTAATAAATAACTTTCTAGCTTGCGGTTAGTAAATACGCCGCAGGTCAACTTCTTGTTGCCTAAGGAATGGTTTAATAAAACATGAAACACCTTGTAAAATTTTTAGTTATTGCTGTAACGGCATTATTTTTTGTATCTCATGTAACCTTGGCTGACGAAAAGTTTGGGTCAGAAATAGAGTTAAGTAATCAAATTGAACACTCTTTGCATAACGAATCTCTAATAGGCGTTGTTTGGTCAACAGTGAGTGCAAATAAAATTGCGCAAGGTGCAAAAGGCTATGCAGACTTTACGAATTTAAAACCTATGACGACAGCTAATAAGGTGCAAACAGGCTCTATCGTTAAAACACTTATTGCTACTGGGGTGTTGCATCTTGTAACAGATAAAAAACTCTCCTTGGATACCCCGGTTACTGAAATATTACCAGATATTGGCTTGCAAAATCCTTGGGCCTTGAACACACCAGTTCGGGTTAGACATTTACTTGATCATACGTCAGGGCTTGAAGACATTCGGCTTTGGCAATTATTAACGACACAAGCAAAGCCTGATACGGCTCTAAAAGAAACCTTTACTGAAAGTCAGTTGCGTATTAGAAATCGCCCCGGAAGCCGCTTATCCTATTCTAATCTTGGTTATGCAATTTTAGCTATGGTGATTGAAGCCGTTGTTAAAGAGCGCTATGAATCTTACTTAGATAAACACTTGCTTGAACCGCTGGGTATGCACATGAGTACATTTAATTTTGTTTCTCAAGTCGGGCAGTTTAGCGATCCTGCGCTTGCTATGGGCCATTTTGAAAATGGCGTTAGCCAAGCCACGTTACCAATGTTTTTAAGACCGGCAGGGCAGTTCACAACGACAGATTATGATATGGCTTTGTTTGCGCAGTTTTTAATGGGCGATGGCAAGATTAATGACCGTATATTTATTGAACCGACATTATTAACAAGCATGGGAAAGCCTTTTAAAACAGAAGCTACCTTAAATAATTTAACTGATATCGGCTATGCGCTAGGCGTAACTACACGCGACCGGCATAATGTGGTTGGCAAATGCCACAGTGGCTCTACTTTAGGTTACCGCACTAACTTTTGCTTTTTTCCTGAGCAACAAAAAGCATTTTTTATCGCTTTTAATGCCGATGTAGAAACTGCAAATTACAAACAATTTGATAGCATGCTGATTAGCAACCTTGGTGTAAATAAGGCCAATGCAATAGCTCCATCAAAAGCGCAAGTAGCGCTTGATGATTGGCAAGGGTTTTACACGCTTTCCCCAAACAGAATGAAAAGATTTGCCTATTTTGATCGCCTACTTCATTTTGCAACAGTGAGCTCAAATGGCGAAACGCTAACACTGTCACCATTTCAGTCTCAGCAAAAAACCTTGCTAGCTACAGGCGGTAATTTGTTTCGTGAAGAAACAAAGCGATTTCCTTCACACACTCTGTATATTTCTGAAAATGGTCAACATATGATCAGTGATGGTTTTCGAACATATGAACAAACCAGTCTTTGGAAGTTACTGCCGATGTGGCTCAGCCTCGCCATCGGCGTAATCGCCATACTATGGATATTAGTATATGGCGCTATTTGCTTGGTTAAGGGGCAATTATGCTTGTCGTCACCTCTATTATTGCCTTTTACGGCGACGTTATTTCTTTTTGTACCGCTGCCTTTATTTTTAACTCAATCATTTTTAAATATTGGTGAGTTTACACTTGCCAGTGCATTGTTAGCATTAGCCACGACAATATTACCGTTTGCTATGACTTACGGGTTATGGCGTATATTTACTCATGAAAAGTTGAGTAAAATGAATTTGTTAAATAGTTTAGCAATGGTAGCAGCTTTGCAATGGTCACTCATTTTAGCACTTTGGGGTGTATTTCCGTTATTGCTTTGGAGCTAAAATGTTTAACAATTGTAGGTAAAAAAGCGCATTGTTATGCACTGTTTGGTAATAAAATGTTCCTAATTATGGTGAATCACGTTAAAATCTGCTGACTATAATTACGGCAGGAAATCTAATGGATATCGGCGCACTGAGAGGTACTCAGGCTTTACGAAATAACGTTCTGAAATGGATGGGATTTTGCTTGGGTGTGCTTGCTAGTATCTTTGCCGTTTTTAATTTACTTGTTACAAACATGATTTTATTAGGGGCACTTGAAGTTATCTTCGCCCTGTTCTGTTTTTATATTTTCTTTTATACACGAAATCACAATGGTCATCGCTGGCAATCCGTTACATTATGTATTTTTTTAACGGTTTTAATCACGCTCGGCACGTATTTAAGTAACATAAAAAGCGTGTTGTTTATTTGGACCTGTTCATTACCTATTTTGTTTTACTTGCTATTAGGTAAACAAGTTGGTTTGTACCTTTCATTAATAGCCGCTGTCACTCAAGCCGCGATTCTATTAGCTAAACCTAGTTTAGAACCCCTTAATACTATTAATTTCTTACTTAATTTTTCTTTCACCTACATCAGTATTTGGGCGGTGTCTCATACCTTTGAAAACAGTCGTGCAGAGTATGGACAGCGGCTCGAAAACTTAGCTTTACTTGACCCGTTAACGGGGGCTGGTAATCGCTTAGCAATGACACACTATTTTGAAATTGAACAAACAAATAAACATGGTTTGTTTATCCTTATGTTAGACCTTGATTATTTTAAAAAAATTAATGATCACTATGGCCACGAAATGGGAGATCGCGTTTTAATTGAGGTGACTAGGTTTTTCAGACAAAGGATTACTAAAGGATATGTGTTTCGTATTGGTGGTGAAGAGTTTGCTATTTTTTTACCAAACAGCGACCCTCAAGGTGCACTAGATTTTGCACAAGAATTAAGGGAGCAGTTAGCATCGACAATTCACAATATTGACGAGCAAGCCATCAACCTCACTGTGAGTATCGGTGTTGCTTGCTATACACCAAACCAAACCCTAAAAAGCTTTATAAAACGAGCTGACGATGCACTTTATCAAGCTAAACAGCAAGGCCGAAACAAAGTCGTAACGGCTTATGAGTTAAACCAACAATTAACCCGGTGTAATAAAGCGAGCTAGCGCTATATAGACTTAACCCTTGTACATAGTGTCAAAATCAGGAATGTTCGCTTCCCATATTGGAATATCTTTGCCTATGTACTCGCGCATAGCATCAAAAAATAAACGTGTTCTTACTGGTAAGTCTCTGTGTGGGTAAACCGCGTACACGGCGCTGTAATCGAGTAATTCCATATCGGTTAAAATGGGCACTAAATCGCCGCGTTTTACTTCATCATCAAGAATAAATGCCGGGGCAAGAACATAAGCATTGCCTGAAATAGCTTTCATTAAGAGTACTTCAGCATCGTTTGCACGAAAGACACTTTTAATGTTTTGCTCAATAATATCGCCATCGACATTACGATAGCGAATACCACTAATGCGTTTACTTGGGCTTGAATAACTAGCGGCAGGCAACTCTTTTAAATCTTCAACATGCTTTGGCATACCGTAAGTTTCGATAAACTCAGGTGAGGCCAGCAGTAACATGCGGTTGCGGGCAATTTTTCGGGCAATAAATGATGAGTCTTTTGGCTCGCCAACGCGAAAAGCTAAATCATAACCTTCTGACACTAAATCAATCAGTCTGTCGTCTAAGCGAAGCTCCACTTCTACTTGCGGAAAGCGTTTTTGAAAGTCATTAATGACTGGCTGAATATATCGTTTGCCAATAATACTTGATGAGGTAATTTTTAACGTACCTCGGGGTTCTTGGTGGTAATTCTCTGCAAGTCTTACGGTATCTGATAGCAAATCTCTGAGTTCAGCTGCTTTTTTTACCATTTCAGCGCCAGCGGCAGTTAACGAAAAGGAACGCGTAGTTCGATTAAGTAAACGTACCCCTAATTCATCTTCAAGACGGCTAATTTGTTTTGATATGACTGAACGGTCTATATTTCTAGACTCTGCGGCTTTAGCAAATGAGCCTCGTTCAATCACTTCAAGTAACATTAATAAGCGGCTGGTGGTATCCATAGCAGTTCCTTAAACTTTATTGGTGCCATTCTGGCATTAATGAATTTAAAAATCTATCGTTTTTATCCTCTAATTAGTTCCGTAACATTGTCTCCAATCTATTAACAGGAGAGTCGTGATGAACAAATCTATTCTTGCAGTGGCAGTGACCATTGCGAGCTTAACGCTTGTAGGGTGTGGCACAGAAGCCAACCAAGCAGCGCAGCAACAGCATTTACAACCTATCGATGTAGCACAAGTACTTTTTAAGCCGGTACAAAATTGGCACACCTATACAACGCGTTTAGAAGCACCACAAGAAGTTGCCCTTATGCCGCGAGTTTCGGGTGTAATTGATAAAATTAACTTTAAAGAAGGTGACAGCGTTAAAGAAGGCGATTTGCTTTTCACCCTTGATGCTCGTCCTTTTGCTGCCCTGGTTGATAGCTTAAAAGCGCAAATCGAGAGTGCAAAGGCGGCACTTGAGCAAGCAAAAAGTGAAGCAAAACGAGCAGAACGCTTAACTGAACGTAAAGCGATTTCTACTGAGCAAGCTGAATCTCGTAAATCAACGCTAAGACAACGCGAAGCGCAATTGCTAGCTCTACAAGCTGAGCTTACTGCCGCTGAGCTTGATTTAGCATTTACCCAAGTGCGTTCGCCAATCGATGGCGTTGTATCTCGCGCTAATATCACCAAAGGTAACAACGTACTTGCCGGTCAAAGCGTGTTAACAAGCATTGTGTCAAACCAACAAATGTATGCCTATTTTGATATTGATGAGCGCACGTGGAATCAGTCATTCGCTGATGTGACTGCTCAAAGCGAACAAGCGGTTGTGATGCAAAAAGTGGGTGAAACCAGCTTTAACTTTAATGGCAAAATCAACTTCATTGATAACCAAATTAATGAAACTACCGGTACTCTTCGTGTTCGTGCCGTGTTCGAAAACGATGAGCAACAACTGCGAGCAGGTTCATTTGCTCGTATTAAGCTTGCAGCCAATAAAGTAAGCGAAAAAGTAATCGTGCCAGAGCGTGCAATTGGGACAGATTTGAAAAACCGTTTTGTACTCACTGTCGGTGAAGGCAATGTTCTTAAATATAAATTAGTGACACTTGGTGAGCGTTACGGCAGCCTACGAGCGATTACATCGGGCTTAAACGAAAACGATGTGATAGCCGTAAATGGCCCTGCGCGTGTAGGCCCTGGTATGCCTATTTCACCAAACACAGTCACTATAAATAGCGACGGAATTGCATTCACTCTTTCAAATAATCAATCTGATCTAGTCGCGAAGAAGTAGGGCAAAATGAAATTTTCACACTTTTTTATTCAGCGACCCATCTTTGCAGCGATGCTGTCGCTTATCTTTCTCATTGCAGGGGCAATCTCGTTATTTCAATTGCCAGTGAGTGAGTACCCAGAGGTAGTGCCGCCAACGGTTGTTGTGACAGCAAGTTACCCAGGTGCAAACCCAACGGTGATTGCTGAAACGGTAGCGACGCCACTTGAGCAAGAAATCAATGGTACTGAAAACATGTTGTATATGTTTTCGCAAGCAACCAGTGATGGCCGCATGACGTTAACGGTAACGTTTGCGTTAGGCACTGATTTAGACCGTGCACAAGTCCAAGTGCAAAACCGTGTAAACAGTGCGCTACCACGCTTACCACAAGAAGTTCAGCGTTTAGGTGTTGTAGCCGAAAAGTCATCACCAGATTTAACCATGGTGGTTCATTTATATTCACCTGAAAAAACGCACGATACGACTTACTTAGCGAACTATGCTGACTTATATATCAAAGACCAAATTGCACGTCTTCCGGGTGTGGGGGATGTTCGGATGTTTGGCGGTGGTCAGTACTCGATGCGCGTTTGGCTAAACCCAGATGCACTCTCTGCACGCGATTTAACGGCAATGGATGTTGTTAACGCATTACGCGCGCAAAACCAACAAGTTGCAGCGGGTAGCTTAGGTGCGCAACCCACCTCGAAAAGTAATCAGTTTCAAATTCTGATGAACGTAAAAGGGCGCTTAAGCTCACAAGAAGAATTTGAAAATGTGATCATCAAAGTAGGTGAGCAAGGTCAGCTTACACGCCTAAGTGATGTTGCACGCCTTGAGTTAGGCCAAGACACCTATGCACTAAGAGCAATGTTAGATGGTCAACCAGCCTTGGCAATGCCAGTATTCCAACGCCCGGGTTCTAATGCGATTGAGCTTTCTGATCAAGTGCGTGAAACCATGAAAGGTTTATCAAAAGACTTTCCGGCAGGTGTTGAATACGACATTGTTTATGACCCAACAATTTTCGTACGCGGCTCTATTGATGCTGTTATTAAAACGCTACTAGAAGCAATCGCGCTTGTGGTAATCGTTGTCGTGGTGTTCCTACAGACATGGCGTGCATCGGTAATCCCACTGATTGCAGTACCGGTGTCTTTGATTGGTACGTTTGCGGTTATGCAATGGTTAGGTGTATCGATTAATACCTTATCGTTATTCGGCTTGGTACTTGCCATTGGTATTGTTGTTGATGATGCCATCGTTGTGGTTGAAAACGTTGAGCGTAATATCGAGCAAGGTTTATCACCACTTGAAGCAACCCGAGTTGCGATGACAGAAGTAACAGGGCCGATTATCGCCATTGCACTTGTACTGTGTGCGGTATTTATTCCTACGGCTTTTATTACGGGTTTATCTGGTCAATTTTATAAGCAATTTGCATTAACCATTACTATTTCAACGGTTATCTCAGCGTTTAACTCGCTAACACTATCGCCTGCGTTATCGGCGTTACTATTAAAAGGTCATGATGCAAAACCAGACCGTTTAACTAAGTTATTAAACCGTGTATTCGGTAATTGGCTGTTTAAACCTTTTAACCGCTTGTTTGATAAAGGCGCTAATGGCTACGAAAAGCTGGTACAAAAACTAATTCGTATGAGTGTAATTGTATTAGTTGCTTATGTTGCACTTGTCGGTGGCACAGTTAAATTGTTTGATGCTGTACCGGGTGGTTTTATTCCACAGCAAGATAAGCAATATTTAGTGGCAGTTGCACAGTTGCCTGATGCGGCAAGCTTAGATAGAACCCAAGAAGTCGTGCAAGAAATGGAAAAAATTGCATTACAAGTACCGGGTGTTGCAAACACAGTATCGTTTCCTGGTCTATCGGTGAATGGTTTCACAAATAGTCCTAATAGCGGCATTGTATTTACTCCGCTTGCCCCTTTTGAAGAGCGTCAAGATCCGAGTATGTCGGCAATGGCAATTGCGGCTCAGTTAAATCAAAAGTTTGCTGCTATTGATGAAGCGTTTGTTGCGGTATTCCCGCCACCGCCAATTCAAGGTTTAGGTACAACAGGTGGCTTTAAACTACAAATTGAAGACCGTGCTAATAAAGGCTTTGAAGCACTCTTTAATAGCTTACAAGCAACCATTGCTAAAGCGCAGCAAGACCCAGCATTAATGGGCCTTTACTCAAGCTTTAGAATTCAAGTGCCACAAATGGATATCGACATTGACCGTGAGCAAGCGCTTATTCAAGGTATTCCACTTGATGAAGTATTCAATGCCTTACAAGTGTACTTAGGTTCTGTGTACGTCAATGACTTTAACTTGTTTGGTCGTACTTATCAGGTTAATGCACAAGCTGATGCTGATTACCGCCAAGATCCTGAGCAAATTTTGAATCTTAAAGTACGTAACCGCATGGGTGAGATGGTGCCATTAGGCTCTGTATTAACGGTAACGCCAACAACAGGGCCAGATCGTGTAATGCACTATAACGGTTACCCTACAGCTGAGCTAAATGGTAGCCCAGCACCAGGTTATAGCTCTGACCAAGCACAGCATGCGATTGAAGCAATCCTTGCTGAGACATTACCAAATGGTATTGAGTTTGAGTGGACGGAAGTAACTTATCAGCAAATATTAGCGGGTAATACCATGGTGTATGTTTTTCCACTAGTTGTATTGCTTGTGTTCATGGTACTTGCGGCGCAATACGAGAGCTTAAGATTACCACTGGCTATTATTTTGATTGTGCCTATGACGATTTTCTCGGCCTTGTTAGGTGTGTGGTTTGTCGGTGATGACAACAACATCTTCACGCAAATCGCATTAATTGTACTGGTTGCACTAGCAAGTAAAAACGCCATCTTGATGGTTGAGTTTGCAAGAGATCAGCATAAAGGGGGGATGTCTCACCTTGAAGCTATCATCAAAGCGTGTCGATTACGACTTCGCCCAATATTAATGACATCAATTGCCTTTACGGCAGGTGTTGTACCACTTGTTTTAGCAACAGGTGCTGGTGCTGAGATGCGTCATGCCATGGGGAACGCAGTGTTCTCAGGCATGATTGGTGTAACTGTGTTCGGCTTATTGTTTACTCCGGTGTTTTATATGTTAGTTACTAAAAAATCGCAGAAGGAGCAACACGATGCATAAGCCTCTTCATGCAATCTTTAAACAAGGCAAACTAGTCAGTGCGATGCTGTTAGCCGGTGCACTGGCTGGCTGCGCACAAAGCGTCGATATGCAAGAGCAGCAAGTGAGCCTGACACAATTTGTTAGCGATACACAAATAGGTGCACAAAACGAAGGTGCGAGCGAAAACAACTGGTGGCGCCGTTTAGATTCGCCGCAGTTAAACAATTTAGTGACTGATGCATTAGCAATGAATCACGACCTAAAAACCAGCCAACTTCAACTTGATGCAGCCATTGCCCGTTTAGGTGCAGCCCGCGCGGATTATTATCCGCAGGGCAGCCTAAGCGTAGGCGCAGAGCGTAGCAGCTTAGATGGCGTAATTACGCGCCAGTCAAACGCAGGGGTTAATGTTAATTGGCAGCTCGATTTGTTTGGCCGTATTACCGCGCTTGTCGATGCTGCTAATGCAGGTGCATTAAACCAAGCGGAGCAGCTAAGAGCATTACAGGTTGAAGTGGTTTCTGCTGTGGTGCAAGGCTATGTAAGCTATCAAGGTAATGTGCAAAAGCAAGCTATCATTGAAATGCAAATCGAGGCACTCGAGCAAAGTATTGATGTGCTCAAAGCGCGAGTAGAAGAGGGGGTTGCAAATGAGCTTGATCTTAACCGCACCCTCGCGCAGTTAAAGCAGCAACAAGCGCTTATTCCTGAGCTTAGTTACTTGCAATATCGCGACTTAGCAACCCTAGCGGTGCTAACCGGCCGACTTGCAAGCGACATAACTTTGATTGAAGAGCCTGAATTATTAAGCCACGAGTTTAGCGTGTCGTTTAGTAAAGCAAGTGAAGCAATGGCTCTCAGACCAGATATCACCAGTGCTTTATATCAGTTTAGTCAGGCTTATTCATTGAGTGTTGCAGCCTCAAAAGCACTTTTGCCAGATATTAGTCTGGCAGGGTTTGCAGGTGTGTTGAGTTTAACCAGCAATGGTTTAGAAGATACCGTGCAACAATGGCAAGTAACGCCAAAAGTTGAATGGTCATTGCTCAGCTATCCTGCATTATTAGCTCAGCGTGATGCACAGCAGTTTTTAAGTGAAGCTGCTTACAGTGACTATCAAAGTAAAGTATTAAAAGCGATTAGCGATAGTGAACTTACTTTGCAAAGACTAGTCAAACAGCAGCAACAGTTAAATTATGCTGATCAGCGTTTTAATTATGCGAATAAAGCATTTGGTCAAGCTCAAGCAATGTATCAAGAAGGACAAATTCCTTACTTAGAGTTGTTAGATGCGAGACAGGATGTTTTAATAGCGCAAGAGAACGCTGTTGATTCAACAATTGCTTCATTGCAGGCCAAAGTAAGTGCTTATCAAGCGTTTAATGGTCGTTGGAGCTTTGAACTAAACAACCTTTAACCCAGAGTATTAAATGTCGCATATTCAACAAACTACAGATCTTCCGTCAACAATGCGCGCGCTAGCAGTGGTTGAGCCCAACGACGCAATTGCGTTAGCTGAGCTTTCTTTGCCAGTACCGAGCCCTGAAGGCAATGAGCTTTTGATAAAAGTTGAATATGTGGGCTTAAATCATGTTGATGCCAACTTTGCAAAGCAAGGTTTTTGTAAGTGGCATTACCCGCATGTATTAGGTCATGATGCTGTTGGGGTGGTTGTTCAGGCAAATAAAGGTGTATTCCCTGGTGTTGGTGCACGCGTTGTATGGCACGCTAGCCTTGGTGATCAAGGTGTGTTATCTGAATACACCACGGTGCCTAATTATGCGGTATCGGTTGTGCCAGATAACGTATCACCTGCAGACGCTGCAACCTTACCTTGTTCAGGTATGACGGCATTAATTGCCCTTGATAAGTTGCAGCTGAGCGAAGGGGATTCACTGTTTATTGACGCAGGGGCAGGTGGCGTTGGCCAATTTGCTATTCAATTTGCTAAGCAACGTGGCGCAACCGTATTTACAACTGCCAGCAAACACAATCATAAGTTACTTAAGCAATTAGGTGCTGATGTGGTGTTTGATTACAAAGACCCAAAACTTGAAGATAAAATTCGCCGTGAATTAGGCCCGCAAGGCTTTGATGCGGTGCTTGATTGTATTGGTGGCGATACCACCATTCGTAACGTTGAGTTAATGCGCTTTTGTGGCCGTATTGCCTGTTTAAATGAATTACCTAAGTTTGAACAAGAACTGATGTTTAGACGCGCACCAAATATTGGCATTGTATCGTTAGGTGGAGCGTGGCTTGCAAATAGCTTATGTGCGCAACAAAAGCTGAGTTTTATGGGTAACTTATTACTCGATAATGCAGCTCGTGGCGAGATCAAATTGCCGCAAATCCATGCCGTAGACTTTACCGCCGAGGCCGTTTCAGCGGCATTAAATAAACAACTTGCTGGTGGCTTTACCGGTAAACAAGTTGTGCAAGTAAGCGGTTAATTTTGCAAACTCACTGCCCAATCATACTGTTTGATGGTCAGTGCAATCTGTGCCATTTTTGTGTTCGTTTTATTGTTCGCTTTGATAAGCAAATAACATTTAAGTTATGCCCCATGCAAAGCGATAAAGGTGAGCGTTTATTAAAGGCTCACAAAGTTAAAGATCCACTTTCCTCAATGTTAGTCATTGATAAAAACCAGCTATATAAACAAAGCGACGCTGTGTTATTTATCGCAACTAAATTAGGTTTTCCATTCTCTTTGGCTAAGGTGTTCAAGCTACTGCCAAAAGGCTTTCGCGATCGTATTTATGATTGGCTTGGCCGTAATCGTTATCGGTTTTTTGGCAAACAAACACAATATAAGTTACTGACCGAAAAACAAAAGCAGCATTTTTTATAAACATTTAAAGTAAAGCTTGCTACTCTCGTTATTGGGAACAAATAACAATAATAACAATATGAACATTCTCTTTCTAATTTTAAGCACGGTTTACATTGCTTTACTGCTCTTACAACCATCACTGCCTCAGCCTTTACTGGCGCTTTTTAAAACCTTACCAATCGGTATATTGATTGTGATGGTATTAAAAGCACGCAGTCAGTTACAAAATCGCACTTTTATTACTTTATTGTTTGCACTTAGTTTTTCCGCACTAGGTGATGTGCTACTTGCAATCGATAGTGGGCAGCTGTTTATTAGCGGTTTAGCAGCATTCTTTGTAAGTCACGCTTTTTATATTATTACCATGTTGCCAATTAAAAATTGGCGAATAGAAGTTGTACTCCTTTATCTATTTTTAGCAATTGTCATTTTTTGCTTATTCTATCCAAACTTAAATGACATGCTCATTCCCGTGCTTTTCTATATGTTGGTGCTCACCATAATGGCAAGCCTAACTTGGATGACAGATAAATCGAACGGTTTATTAGTGCTAGGTGGCGCAGTGTTTGTTATATCAGACTCTATACTTGGCCTAAACCGCTTTTATTTTGAAATAATACATGCAGATATCGCAATCATGTGTAGTTATTATTTAGCGCAATATTGTTTGATTAAAGGGTTTTTGCAGGCAACGAGTATACATAAATAGCCGCAGTGGCTCAGTGTTGATTGCCGTGATAAAATACGCGCGTTTTAATTTTCGAGATTTCCCATGGCAAATACAGCGCACGCACTGCACATTCTTGTTAAACATAAAGAACAAGCTGAAGACATCATCAAGCAACTTAAAAAAGGGGCTAAGTTTCAGACTCTAGCTAAAAAACATTCAACCTGTCCGTCGGGTAAAAAAGGCGGCGACTTAGGTGAATTTAGACGCGGGCAAATGGTGCCACAGTTTGACAAAGTAGCATTCAGCGGCGAAATCTTAGAGCCACATTTAGTTAAAACGCGCTTTGGTTGGCATGTAATCAAAGTGCTATACAGAACTTAAAGCGCTAGGTTTAACTCACTATTGGACATAAATGAGTTTGAGCCGAAGGACGGCTCTGTAAAAACGAAAGGCCTTGGGAACGCCCTAATAGTAGGCAAAAATTATTGGCTAAAATGTTGAGGCACGAAAACAGCCAATTGTTTTTGACCTTATTTATTAGCTTGTTAAGTGCCCTTGTTATCTTCATAGTTTGCAAAATATAACGAATAGTTTGTAGCCTTAGAGTATTTTTCTAGCTCTGCCTTTATCTCTGCTTTGTATGAAAGGCTTCTATTGGCAATATAAAAAACCAGCATCAAACCTCCAAATATTACTGAAATCAATGTCAATAAAACTCCTTTCAGAGAAAACAAAATATCCCAGAATGCTGATAACGAAAGTGAAATTTGAACATTTGGAACTAGTGGAAGGAAGCTCAGAGGGTAAATTACACCTGCGAAAAACAGCAAGATTACAGAAAAGATGGAAACACTTATTAAATTAGAACTTTCTGATTCACTGTTTAGATCAGTTAGTAGGTTTTTGTTTATGTCGGCTTGGTGCTGAATCCTTACATATAAATTATCTATAAGATCCCTTTCATCATTCAGCTTGTTGATTAAATCCAGATTAGGCATTCTAGGTATTGTTGTATGCATTGGAGTCATGGTTGCTCTGCCAGGGCCAAAGCCTAGTACTTCAAATTGTTTTCTTATTCGTTCTTCTTCATCCTTTTCCTCAGCTTCAATTACGCTAATCTGATTTCTTATGATTTCTAATGAATCAGCTCTAGACTCGAATGGAGAAAAGTAAACGGTTTTGTAATACTCTTCTGGTGATTTGAACTCTTTTGTCTTTTCATAATCTTCTCGAATTTTTTCTATTGCATCCTCAGCTTTTCTTTTGCCATACCAATCAAAATATCTAATTAATGTTTCGTTCGCTAGTTTTTTGGATAAAGCTAAACTTTCCGATGTTTGACCTAACTTTTGTCCATGCGTAGTTTGGTTTGACACAATTTTTGTAATCAAGAATGCTGAAAATATTCCAACTATTGCCCCTGACGTTTGACTAATTGTGCTAAAAAATACATTCCAATCCATTCTCAATTACTACTCTCACGTTTAATGTTTGCACAAGCCTTGGCACTTAACAATTTTATAGAGCGCGCGCCTTTCTGCCGATGTCACGCTCATGTATTAATAAATCTACTTTTAACAAATAACGTAATGTATTGCCAACAATAATATTTTTATTGGCCCTATGGATATTCAGAAAAATGCGCTCGACGCTCATTTACTTGAATATATGAAAATACTACACAGTATGGAAATCAATTAACTCTTATTTTAAGCCAACCTCAACCTTTAACTACCTCTACAAAATAGATCCCGTTAACTCGTTTTGGGGCAGAATCAAGTTACGCCTAATGTTATTATTTTGGCACAAAGTCGTCCTTCAGCACCAACTCATTTCTATCTAAAAATGTGTTGCTACAAATTAGTTTATATAAACTAAAAAAGCGCCTACGGCGCTTTTTTAAAATCGACTAAGTTAATTTAGTGTGGGCTGGACATCTAAGCCATAGCCAAACATTACTGCTAAAACTAATACAACCGATGCTGCGACCATTAGTTTAATCAACAGTGGTAAACAGAATCTAAACCAATGGCCATAAGGGACACCAGCCATGCCTAAAATACCCATAAGTACGGCATTAGTAGGAATGATCATATTTGAAAAGCCATCACCAAATTGATAAGCAAGCACGGCAACTTGTCTTGGTACACCGACTAAATCACCTAGTGGTGCCATTAGTGGCATAGTGACATAAGCCTGCCCAGAACCTGAAGGGATAAAGGTATTGAGTAGGGTTTGAATAACCAACATGCCAATTGCAGATATTTCAGCTGATACATAAGAAAGCGGTAACGACATGCCATGTACAAGGCTATGCAGGATTTGGCCGTCTTCTAAAATTAGTGCGATACCACGTGCAACACCAATTAACACTGCGGTGGTAACAAGATCAGATACGCCTTCTATAAATTTGTTTGCAGCTTCGTCAGCAGAAAGCTTACCTAAAATGGCTACAACCACACCCCAAGCAATAAAAACACCGCCTAGTTCGTACAAGTACCAGCCCTTTGTAGCGATGCCCCATACTGCAATTGCAAGGGTAATAATAAAGCTGCCTAAAATAAGTTTATGGCGCAGGGCTAGTGCTGGGTAACTTGTTGCTGTTTGATTTTCCAGTGGGCAAGGCACGCCAATCATCATTGATTTAGATGGGTCGTTAGCTACCTTTTTGGTGTATTGCCAAACATGATGAAAACCAATGAGCACGAATGGAATAAAAATGGCTAAACGTAACCACAGGCCAGAGTAAACAGGAATACCTGCAATTTGCTGTGCGATTAATACGGTAAATGGGTTAAATGCCGAAACACCATAACCAATACCATAACCTGCGACTATCATACCCACGGCGGTCATTGCGTCTAAGCGCATTGCTTTACAAAGCGCTACTAAAATAATAACAAAAGGAATATATTCACCGGCGGTACCAATACTGCTTGATGCCAAGGCAAAGCAAAACACCACCATAAAAATTAACCGTTGTGGCTTTTTACCGTGGCGCTCTAAAAGCCTACCAATGAGTGCATCGACAGTGCCTGTCGCACGTGCAATAGCTAATACGCCACCAACAATTAACACAAAGAAAATAACATCTTGAGCAGCAGCAAAAGCACGAGGTATGGCTTGTAATAAATCCCATGGGGTTAAGTAATGCCGCTCAGCAACCGTTTGATAGGTGCCTGCAACGACCATTTCGCGGCCAGATTCACTTAATGTGGTAGTGAAAAAACCTTGCGGTACTAACCATGTAGCAATAAGCGCAACGACCATCATGCTAAGCAGAAGTATCAAGGTATGTGGAACTTTAAAACGTAAACCCATTTATTCTCCGTAATTATGTTAGGTATTTAAGTTAAATTCTTAAAATCATAACATGATAAAAGCTGATAGGTTGTCTCTTAACTAAACACACTGTTAAAGATTGTAATAATTTAGATACAAAAAAGGCCAGAAAACTGGCCTTTTGATAATGATTGAAATTTTATTTAGCTAAACCAAATGGGTCATCAATGCTATGAGCAGGCTCGGTAAACCAGCGCGGGCCTTCGTCTGTCATATAAAAGTGATCTTCTAAGCGAATACCAAACTCATCAGGTACGACAATCATAGGTTCATTACTAAAACACATACCTGTTGCGAGTGGGGTAGGGTTTCCACCAACTAAGTATGGCCATTCATGAATATCTAACCCAATGCCGTGGCCTGTTCTGTGTGGGCAGCCTGGTGTTTGATATTCTGGCCCCATGCCATTTTCGGCTAGGTACTTTCTTGCAGCATCATCTACTTTGCCACATGGCTCACCAATTTTAGCAGCAGCAAAAGCAGCAAGTTGGGCATTTTTCTCGTGCTGCCAAAACATACGTTGACGTTCGGTTGCTTCACCAAATACATAAGTACGGGTAATGTCTGAGAGGTAATCATGCACTTTACAGCCAGTATCAATCAGTACCACGTCACCTTTTTTAAGGGTTTGCGGGTTTTTAACGCCATGCGGGAAAGACGACGCAACACCAAATAACACAATACAAAAATAGTTACCCGGTGCGCCGACCTTTTGGTGGGCTTTTTTAATAAAGGCTTCAACCTCAGTTGTGGTGATGCCTTCATAAAGCATACTTGCCGTTGCTTTGTGTACTTCTAGGGTCATGTCCATAGCACGTTGCATTAGGGCAAGTTCGCTGGCTGATTTATGCATGCGGCAGTGAGCCGTTACGCACTGTGCGTTAACAATGTTGTAATTGCTATTAGCTTTATTAATGCCGTCGTAGATGAAAAACTGTGCGCTTTCATCAATACCAAGGGTGCCATTTTTGCTAATGCCCATTTCTGAAAGTACATCTACACACAGTTGGTAAGGATTTTCGTGCTCTTGCCAACCTCGAATTGGGCCATCAATCACCATAAAATCGTTTAAGCTGCCGATTTCAAAAAATGGTGCTATGTATTGCACATCACCTTTAGCAGGTAAAATCGCGCCAACTAAACGCTCACTTGCGTACCAACGCATACCCGTAAAATAGGCAAGGTTAGTACCTGCATTTAAGTAAATTGCGTCAATATTGTTTGCTTGCATATACGCTTGTGCTTTTGCGATACGCGCATGAAATTCGTCGTTTTGAATAGGGGTTAAATCTGTTGTCATATCTGACAAAGAATCAAGCGCCTGCTCTGGCGTTTGTGTGCCAATACCATATGTTGTCATTGTGTACTCCTTGGTTTTTTGTGCATTGTGGCTTGAGTAAACATCTGATGCAAACTCACTGCGACTAATCGCATAATATTCGTATTTGTTGCGATTATTGTTAGCATGCGCAAAAAATAAGGAGCGACAATGCAAGTTAATTACTTAAAAAGACAAGCTGAATTTAAAGCCTTGCTAGAACAACAAGGTTACAGCGCCATGTTAGTACTTGGTCATGAAAATATTCGTTACTTAAGTGGTTTTAGTGGTAATGCCGCTTATGCATTAATTACTCAAAATGATTGTGTGCTGATCACTGATTACAGATACCACCAACGAGCAATTGCAGAAACAACAGGATTTGAAGTTGTTTGCCGTGATCGAGACAACGAAACTCTTGGTCATTGTATTAACAGGCACCTTAGCCCAAACAGCCATGTCGCATTTGATGCAAGTTATGTCACAGTAGCAATTTGGCAAGGTGTGGCAGATGAGCTTAGCGGCCATACTTTAACAGCAGTAAACGGCTTAATAGAAAAACTAAGACGCGTTAAAGATAGCTGGGAGGTGGCGCAAATCAAGGCTGCCGCAGCCATCGCTGATGAAGCATTAGCACAAACGCTACCTTATTTTAAACCGGGTGTAACTGAACGTGATCTTGCCTTAGAGCTTGAATTTAGAATGCAAAAACTAGGATCAGAGGGTATGTCGTTTGCAACCATTATGCTGTTTGCAGAGCGTTCTGCCTTGCCACATGGTAATCCCTCAGATCAGGTGTTAAAGCAAGGTGACTTTGTAACGCTTGATTTTGGTGCAGTTGTAAATGGTTATCGCTCAGATATGACTCGCAGTTACATTATTGGCGAAGCATCAGAAAAACAAACCCGTATTTATAATACTGTTCTAGATGCACAAAATGCAGCACTAGAAATGGTTAAACCGGGCGTTAATTGTTTAGATTTAAATGCCATATCAAACAAGGTAATTGCTGATGCGGGCTTTGGCGAGTACGCAGGTAAAGGTCTTGGCCATGGTTTAGGGTTATTTTTACATGAAGTGCCATTTATCAACACACTGACAGACTACAACCTTGAAGTAGGAAATGTGATCACCATTGAGCCTGGAATTTATATACCAGGCTACGGTGGTGTGCGCCTTGAAGATGACATAGTTGTCACCGAGTCAGGCTTTGAGGTGCTTACTCATGCGCCTAAGCCATTCACAATCTAAGATTCATTTTTTAGCATAGGCTAAGCGGGCTAAACGATCAGTTACGTGGTAACTATCAAGCCCGCTAACGGCCACTGTGCCAATGGCTTCAATATCGACAAAGCCGTCTTCTTGCAGACACGCCTCATCTAAGTAGATATCAGTTATTTCACCTATGATAAGTTCCGTGCCATTGATGGCAAGGTGGTGGTGTTCTTTGAGTTCTAAAGCATATTTAAGCTTACTTTCTTTAACAAAAGGCGCCGTAAAGTTATTTAGGTATTGAGTAGTAAGCCCTGTAGCATCAAATTCAGACTCGTCTTTATCGTAGCGAGCCGATGTTTGGTGCGCCTTGCTATAAATGTCTTTGTTGACATGGTTAATCGTATATTGCTTAGTCGCTAGTAAGTTCTCTAGGGTGTGGCGAGGCACTGAATGAGGGCGAATTATCATACCCACTAAAGGGGGATGTGCGCCAAGATGAAATACTGAACTAACAATGGCTAAATTAGTTTGGCCGTTACTATCTTGTGTGCCGACTAGGTTAGCACTTTTAAATCCCGACAAACTATTAATTAAATGGGCGCGGTAGCGGCTTTCTAGATCTACAATGGCTTGCTTGGTTAAATGCATAATTGTCCTGTTACCAGTCTATGGGTTTTCCTTGCCAGTCAAAGTAGGCTGGGCTGGGTGATTGTTGTAAATAATCAGCATCACTTATCAATGAATACAGCTGCTCGGCTACAAACTCAGGGGTAAATAACTTTCCTTCGGGTACATTTGCCTGAAACGGCTTTGATAGCGGAGTATCAGTGGTACCTGGGTGAAATAACACGCAGTGGCATTGTTTATAGCGCCTGCTAAGTTCGATCGCTGCAGATTTAAATAACATATTTAAAGCTGCCTTCGAGGCACGGTAGCTATACCAACCGCCTAGATTATTATCACTAATGCTGCCAACCCGCGCACTAAGAGCGCAAATCACTGTTGCTACTTGCGGCTTTAAAAGCGTTGAGAATAAAGTCACACAGCGAATTGGCAGTAGGGCGTTTGTATGCATGCTATTGATAAAGTGCTGCTCAGATATTTGTTCAAGTTTACGTTCAGGCGCATTATCTGGATCATGTAATAGGCCATTAAATATCATCAGTTGAGCTAAGTCATATTGGCTGTTGGCAAGTTCTTTGGCAATTTCACCTAAGCTTTGCTCTGAGTAATCAGTTATAAAATGCTGGTGGCTGATTTCATTGTTCGATGTCTCATCAAAATTAGCATTAAATTTATTACGGCTGATGGTGACGATATGACCACGACTGATTTGTTTTTTTAATGTTGTGAAATAGGCTTTAGCGATTTCACTGCTTGCACCGCACAGAATAAAGAGTTGCATTTTTGACCTGTTATAAAATATTTAAAAAACTTTTTTAGCTCAATCTATCATCAATAAGTATTGCGATAGCGATTTAGAATCTAATTTACCTAAACTAAAGTAGATAAAAAGGCTCGGTAAAAATTTGACCAAACTGATATTAAGAATGCCTTAATTTACGCGTATTTTGACAATTTAATTGGTAAGTCCATTTTACCAATTATGTGTGTCGCTAACCCTTCTATCAAAACAAACTGCGTGTTTATTACACTTTTATGTTGATAGATTGGTTATTCTTTTTTACGAGTTTGTTAGAAAATTCGATCTATTAAATTAACGCCGACAATGATATTAATAGAAAGGATCAGTATTTAGCTGCGTTCGTGCTTGGTTAAATACTGCGCAGTAAGTACTTTCAACTTAGCTAAAGAAAGGAGTATGAGAATGAGTGAACAATATGCTGCACTTCGCGGTAATGTTAGTATGCTTGGACAAATGCTGGGTCAAACCATTAAAGATGCACAAGGACAAGCCATTTTAGATAAGGTAGAAGAAATTCGCGCTTTATCTAAATCGTCACGTAGTGGTAACGAAGCCGACAGACAAGCGCTTATCGATGTACTACACGCTCTCACAGATGAAGAACTATTACCGGTTGCACGCTCATTTAATCATTTTTTGAATCTTGCTAATGTTGCTGAACAATTTCATACCGTATCGCGTTTTAATGATATTGGCTTTTGCCAACTAAACCCTCTCACTCAAACATTAAAAGCGTTAGCAACAGCGGCAAAACAAGGTCAAGTAGATCCAAATCACTTGGCACAAACACTCTCAAAACTCCACATAAACCTTGTACTAACCGCACACCCAACAGAGGTGACGCGTCGAACTATGATTAATAAACACGTTGAACTTAGTGATTGTCTTGCATCTTTAGAGCGTAAAGACAATTTGCCAAGCGAACGTGCTGACCTATTAAACCGTATTGCTCAGCTAATTAGCCAAGCATGGCATACTGACGATATTCGCCGTTCACGACCAACGCCAATTGACGAAGCAAAATGGGGCTTTGCTGTTATCGAAAATAGCTTATGGCATGCCGTACCGCGTTTCTTACGTGAATTTAGCGAAGATGTAAAAACTGAGCTCGATTTAGAGTTGCCGATTGATTACAGCCCAATTGAGTTCACTTCTTGGATGGGCGGAGACCGTGATGGTAACCCGTTTGTAACTGCTGAAGTGACACAGCAAGTACTTGATCATGGCCGCTGGATGGCACTTGATTTGTATTCGCGTGATATCGAAACGCTAAGCAATGAGCTATCAATGTCAGATGCAAGTGATGAGCTTATTGAACTTGCAGGCCAAGACTTTGAACCATATCGTGCGGTACTTAAAAAACTTAAGAATCAAATTGCCGAAACGGTGACGCATTTAGGCGCTAAAATTAAGAAAAAGCGTACTGATTCTGAAGATTTAATTACAGATATAGCGCAAATTAAACACCCAATCGAAGTGTGTTATCGCTCGCTGATTAAAACCAATATGAAGGTAGTTGCCGATGGCTTGCTGCTTGATGTACTGCGTCGTATTAACAGCTTTGGCCTACGCCTTGCTAAATTAGATGTTCGTCAGGATTCGTCGCGTCATGGTGATGTTTTCTCTGAGTTAACACGTTATTTAGGCTTAGGTGATTATCATCAATGGCAAGAAGAAGACAAACAAGCATTCTTACTTGCTGAGCTAAACTCTCGTCGTCCGCTTATTCCAAAACATTGGCAACCGAGCCCTGAAGTACAAGAAGTGCTTGATACATTTGATGTAATAGCAGCGCAAGATGCACAAACATTCGGCCTGTATATTATTTCGATGGCTCGTACTGCATCTGATGTACTGGCAGTGCAGTTATTGCTTAAAGAAAGCGGCTGTAAGTTTAACTTACCGGTTGCACCATTATTTGAAACGTTAGACGACTTAAATAATGGTAAAGATGTTATTGAATGTTTACTTGATAACACCTGGTACCGTGGTCATATTCAAAACCAACAAAATGTCATGATTGGCTACTCAGATTCTGCAAAAGATGCAGGTATGATGGCTGCAGGCTGGGCACAATATGAAGCAATGGATAAGCTGGTTCAATTAGCCGAGAATCGCGGTATTGAGCTTATTTTATTCCACGGCCGTGGTGGTACGGTTGGTCGCGGTGGCGCGCCAGCTGCGCAAGCACTTCGCTCACAACCTCCTGGTTCACTTAAAGGTGGTCTGCGTGTAACAGAGCAAGGTGAAATGATCCGCTTTAAGTTTGGTTTACCAGCTGTTGCTCTACAAAGCTTAAATATTTATGCCGGTGCAGTACTTGAAAGTAACCTGCTACCACCGCCAGAGCCGAAAAGCGAGTGGCGTGAAGTGATGGAACTTATCAGTGCTGACTCGTGTGAGCATTACCGCCAAGTTGTGCGTCATGATGAAAACTTTGTACCTTACTTTAGAATGGCAACGCCAGAGCAAGAGCTCTCTAAACTACCACTGGGTTCTCGCCCTGCGAAGCGTAACCCAAATGGGGGTGTAGAAAGCCTTCGTGCAATTCCATGGATTTTTGCTTGGAGCCAAAACCGTTTAATGCTGCCTGCTTGGTTAGGTGCGTTAACAGGTCTTAAAGCTGCTTTAGATAAATATGGCATCGAGACACTTCACGAAATGAGTTTAAAATGGCCTTTCTTCCGTGCTCGATTAGAGATGCTAGAAATGGTATTTAGTAAAGCCGATAGTTGGTTAAGTGCTCATTACGATGATGCATTGGTAACTGAGCAATATAAACCACTTGGTGTTAAGCTTCGCCAAGAATTGAGTGAGGCAATTGAGCTGGTGCAGTCATTAAGCCCACAAAAAAGCTTACTTGCTGACCAACCTTGGATCAAAGAGTCGATTGCACTGCGTAACCCGTACACTGATCCACTTAACTTACTACAAGTGGAGTTATTACGTCGTTCACGTGCAGCAGATGAAAACTCTGAAGGTGATATCGATAATGCCCTAATGATTACAATGACTGGTATTGCTGCAGGTATGCGTAATACAGGTTAATTGATGTCGTCAACTAATCGTGCATCGATTGGTAATGTAATCACAAACCGTGCGCCGTGCTTTGATGGTACGGCGCATATATTGCCTTTCAAGTTATATTTCACAGCATTAAAAACCACGTTCAAACCAAGCCCTAAGTGATGGCCACCTAAATTAGTGGTATAGAATGGGGTAAAAATTTCTTGCAGGATTGATTCCTTAATACCTACGCCGTTGTCTTGATAGATAATTTTGACATAGTCATTACCTGCGCGGATGGTAATGTCTACCTTTCCTTCTGCTGTATGTGTAAAACCATGTTCATAGGAATTAATAACCAGAGTTTTTAGAATATCCTCTAAAATTGAGGGGCAGGAAGTAATGGCTACACTGTCTCCATCAACATGATAAGTAATTTTCTTACCTAAATATTTACTCATAGGCTCTAGTTTATGATGAATAAAGTTTTTTAATGGAATACTCGATAAGGGTTTGTCTAAGTTAATAGACACATTAAGTGCTTTAAATTCCTCAACAATACCTGCTAAGCGGTTAATAGCAGAAATAACAAGATCCTTGGCCTTGTCGGTGTTGGTAATAAATTCATGGAAGTATTTGCTTGATAAGTTTTGTTGTTTAAATTTATCTGACAAAGACTCTAAATATTCGTCGATGAGTGAGCTTGCTGTGACAATTGTGCCTATTGGTGTATTTAATTGATGGGCCATGCCAGAGACTAATGAGGTTAAAGAGGCTATCTTCTCGATTTCAATTAAATGATCCTGCGTTTCATTTAATTGTACTAGTATCTTTTCAAGTTCTTGTTTTCGCTTATCAATATTATTTATCGCGATAAAAGAACCAAACAAGATAATTACCAAGCATATTGATATGACGATAGTAAGATCTTTAAACGCCTGCGCTTTTGTTGCTTTTAATTGCTCTGCGCGTGTAAGTTCTGCAATTTTGAGCTCTTTGGCTTTTGCATCAGCCTGCGCTAACGCTTTAGCTAAATTAACATTTGCTTGGCGTTTTAAAATTTCCGCATTGATCTGTGCATAGTGTTTGTATGCAATCAGTGCTTCAGCATACTGTTCTTGCTTTTCAAGTAGTTGTGCAGTCAACTTGGTTACTTCAAGCTGAGTCGTGATATCAGAGAGCTTAAAAGTATCTGTTTCAATCGAAGCGAGTAAATTTAGAGCTTTGTTCGCTGAATCTTGTGCATCGTATGTTTGCGCTAAACATAAAACCACACTTAGGTAATCACCGCTGTAGGCTTGAGTTTTTATAAGCTCTACAGCATCAGTTAGAAATTCTTCTGATTCATTTAACATACCTTTTAAACGTAATACCTTTCCCTTCAATACAAAACTTTTACTTAGATGAGCAGTAAAATCGTGGCGTTGTTGTAATATTATCGCGTCATTTAATACATCTAATGCATGATCAAAATCACCTAAACCAATTAGCGCTATTGCAAGGTGGGTACTTGCAAACGACTCATCTAGGGGCTGATTCTCTATTTTTGCGGTATCTCTGTATTGTTCAAAAGCGATGGTAGCGTCACGGTAACGTTTTAAATTGAGGTTAATCAGAGCAATATTGATTTCGGTTTGTTGTAAAAGGTGCTTTCCGATTGTTTTTGCCACAGGTAATGCATCGCTATAATAGTGTAATGCATCTTGATACATGCCTAATCGGGCATAAATACCGCCAGATATGTTTAAGTAGCCATACATTAAATCCTTATTACTCGACTGTAATGCTATATCCATGAAATGAACTAGTGTTTTCATGGCTTGCTCTAATTCATCGTTTTCAAGTAAAAACCAAGCCTTATAATTTGTGATTATTGCTCGTTGTTCTAATGAAAATATTACTGTGTCGGAGGATAATAATGAATTGACTAGCTGTAGGGCATTGGTAGGGGAGCTGGCATAGGTTTTAGTAATTGAGGTTTCTATTTCCTTAAATTCAGTTTCTGTGATTGCTTGTGACAGAGCAGTACTTGTGAACAGCATCAAGCATAGATAAAACAGAAAACGAATTTTCATTACAAATAATCCTTTATACAAACCAGAGTAAGGATGGAAAGTGCATAATCCTTTCGTCTACATATGTGAGGTTATTTATTATGGATTTTAATTAGAAATAGAGTTATACGAAAAAGCTTAATAATGGATTAGAAAACTCATACATGTTCAAAAGGTAAATAGATTATGAAAGTAGGTAACATTTGCGGGTATAAATCCAATCCTTAAGTGTGAACTTTGCAACTGGTCATACCTATTTTATTGCTAGGTATTGACTAAGCAAGGCAGAACCATAAAATAGCCCGGCTTTTATTCAGCAACCATTAATTTTACCTTTACCCACGCATTTTAGAGTAACCTATGTCGAACGTGTCAACGTGCATCACTTATGATGCATCGACGTCTTTAGTGATGATGACGTTAAGAGGGACTGCAAGTGCACAGGATGTGATTAATTTTTACCAAATAGCCCATCAATATTCAGTATTATATGGGTCAGAAAAAATTCTTGTTGATGTATCTGAGTTAACCCATGACTTCGCACCAACAGACTTGTTTACTATAATGCCAGTGATTGCTAACTCGTTAAAGCGAGCTGTATTAGCTATTGTGGTGAGTTTCGATGGCTTTATGCATGACTTATTTGTGCAAAAAGCTAAACGTTACAACCTTCAAGCCGAGAATTTTGAGTGTTTTAGTAAAGCTAAAAATTGGCTAGTTCATCAATAAACAGAGAAACTAGCTGAAATTCATTTTCTGTGTATATTTGCGCTTACAAAAAATGCCTATTTAACACTTTTTTGTTGTAAATTTCGAGACACAGCGCGTTGAAACCTAGTATTTAAATGCATAACCTTTTAAACTGTTTAGCCAATTAATAATTATAATTTGTTATGACAGTAACTAGGAAAGACGTATCTAATTCTGTGTCAAGAACAACACCTTTTGACTTCAGTGATGAGCAAAAGCAATCTCTTTTTAGTCAGTTGAAAAGCCAACGTGGCATCTTATCTCAAGCTGATATTTTATTACTTTGTGAGCAACATCAGTTAACAGAGTCACAACTCTTAAAAGCGTGTGTACCTGTTGCGAGTTTGTTTTCTGTCGCACCAATTTCAAAATTCTATGTCGGTGCTATTGCACAAGGTAAAAATCAGCAAGGTGAAACGACATTCTATTTTGGTGCTAATGTGGAGTTTTCTCATCAAGCGCTAAGTTTAGTTGTTCACGCAGAACAATCTGCGATAAATAATGCATGGTTAAACGGTGCTCAATCAATAGATAAAATTGCGATCAGTGATGCCCCTTGTGGATACTGTCGCCAGTTTATGAATGAGCTCAGCACAGCGCAATCACTCGAAATATTACTTCCTGAAAGACACTTTACTTTACATGAGCTTTTACCGTATTCGTTTGGGCCAACAGACTTAGGGAATAACGAAAGCTTATTCTCACAGGAAAAAAACGACGGTCATTTCGATAGTGTTAATGAGCTCGATCAGAAATTAGCTGAAACAGCGCTAAAGGCTTACGTACCTTATACGGCGAACTACTGTAGCGTTAAAATCACGACTTTTGAAAACGGTAATTTTTACGGAAGCTATGCTGAAAATGCGGCTTACAGCCCAAGTTTATCACCGCTTCAAAGTGCTTTAAGTCAGTTTTATCTTGCTGGGTTAAAGTTTGATGATAAGACGGTTAAGTCGATCACCTTGTTAGAAACACAAGGGGCCGAAAATCAGTATGAGGTGGCTAAAAGTGTGCTGGCAAGTTTTGATAACCCACCAGCATTTGAGCACTGTATTGCTAAGCTAGTTAAAGATTAGTTTAGCAATAGTTTTGCAGCTTCAATGACTACGGCGACTGACTTTTTCTCAATCTCGCCGTGGTCAACATTAGGAATTTCTTGCTTAGTACGGTTTACTAATACACCTGCAACACACGCTGCGCGTAAGCCTAGTGCTGCACACATAGTGAAAAGTGTTGCTGATTCCATTTCATAGTTCATCACGCCAAGCTTTTGCCACTCTTCACAGCTGCCTTGTAATGAGCTAGGAACATAGCCTGAATAGGTATCGTAACGTTCTTGGCCTGGATAGAAGGTGTCACTTGAAGCTGTAATGCCAATATGGAAATTAATGCCTAAATTATCACAAGCATTAACCATAGCTTGTGTTGCAAAAAAGTCAGATACCGCAGGGTAGCTCAATGGCGCGAAGTGATGACTTGCACCATCTAAACGAACAGATGCTTGGCTAATTAAAATGTCGCCTTCATTAATGTGTGGTTGAATAGCACCTGTTGTACCAATGCGTAAAAAGGTATCAATACCTAGTTGGGCAAGCTCTTCAACAGCAATTGATGTAGATGACCCACCAATACCGGTTGAACAAACTACCACGCTGTGGCCATTTAACTCACCACGATATACATGAAATTCACGGGTCTTCGCTAAGCACTTTGGGTTATCGAGAAGTGTTGAAATGCGGGCAGAGCGATCAGGATCACCAGGGACGATTGCCAGTGTTGCACCGTTTAAGTCCTCACGAGTGAGCCCTAAATGAAATACCTTTTCCATTATTAAACCTTATTTTTGTCTAAAGCGTAATACTTTAATCATACGTGTTTAAAGTACAGGACAGATGTCCTATTAGATTACGAATGTTGCAAGATTTGCACAGATAACCTAAACCTAAAGATGTAACGATAAAAGAGGACCTATTATGCCTGCTTCATCATCTATGAGTAAACATCATGAATTTGCTCGCTGTTTAGAGAGTGCTCATGTTTCTATGGCTGCTCCGTTTCATTGGCTTGCTTTAGCGTTTAAAGATATTGCCAATGCGCCAATCCTAAGCTTAGTGTACGGTTTAGTTTTTACACTAATACCAGCAGCAATAATGTACTTTGTGTATCAATTTGATACACATCTTGTAATTTTACCAGCGGTTGTTGGCTTTGCTCTTATTGGCCCTGCATTTGCGGCTGGGCTTTACGATGTTGCTTGGGAGCTAGAAAAAGGGCATAAACCGACCTTAATGCACAGTTTAAAATCAATGTTTAGAAACCCCGCTGGTGAATGGGGATTTGCAGTATTATTAATGGTGATTATGATTGTGTGGATGAGACTTGCTGCATTGATCCACGCACTGTATCCGAATGTTGTAGATCCTAGCTTTGAACAGCTATCTGCGTTTCTTACGCTTGGCTCGATAGTTGGCGGCATTTTGCTGGTAACAGTCTTTGCTATTTCAGCATTTACCCCGCAGATAATGATGGAAAGACGCGTAGATATAATGACGGCGGTTATCTCATCGATGAATGCAGTAAAAACCAATGTAGGCGCAATGGTTGTTTGGGCTGCTTTAATAATATTCATGGTATTTCTGGGATTTGTCACTGGAACGGCAGGGTTCATTGTTATTATGCCATTATTGAGCTACGCGAGTTGGCATGCTTACATTGCGGTGATAAAAACTAAGAAGCCAAGGGGTTACGAATAATGAGTATTCACCTTGCTTGAATATAAATCTATTGCAGCAATCTAATAGGTTGCTGCAAAATTTGACTTTCCCTCCGTGCATGTTATACCTGCCAAAATACCACGCTCATTGAGTTATTGAGCACCCATAATGAGTCTCTTTAGAAATAATAAACTATAAATTTCAAGAGGTTAATTTTTCCTTCTTCTCATGATAAATGTGATGCTTGCATCGCGGTTTCTAGATTATGAGAAAGCGTAATTTTAACGATTACGAATGAATATGCAGTTATTTAGCAGCGGAGTAGAAATGAGTAACACACAAAAAGCATTTCACGAAAAACTAAGTCAATGTCTTTGCCCACCAGGCGATGGTGTTTTTACGGTAAATACAGCGAAAGAACGTAAAGATGCCTTACGAACAAAATTATACGGTCAGACAGAGAACGTAGACGTTCTTTGGAAAGAGTCATTAGAGACACTAGCCGACTCAGAACATAAAGCTGTGATTCTTGGGATCAGCTCTGATTGTGGTGGGGGTATTTTACGTGGTGCTAACTGGGGCCCGTTATTTTTACGTTCTACCTTAATTGATCAACAACCACAGGCTCGCGCGTTCGACTTAGGTGACGTTCGTGTTATTCCTCATTTATTGCATGATAAATACCTAAACGAAGCTACAATCACAAACTGTCAAAAAGCACTCTATGCTGATGAAAACAGCGAATACCATGTATCACCATTGTCTATCACTGAAGATGTGTGTGATGGCTTTTATGCCAACTACCCAGATAAAGGTATTTTCGGGATTGGCGGTGACCATTCAATCAGTTATCCGCTGACTAAAGCGTATTTGAAAGCAAAGCGTGATGCAGGTAAACGCACTGCAATTATCCATTTTGACGCCCACACTGATTTACTTGTAGAGCGCTTAGGTATCGATTTATGTTTTGGTTCATGGTGTACACATATCCTTGAGTACCTACCTGCACCGCGTAACCTTATTCAATTTGGTATTCGTTCAAGTGGTAAACCGAAACAACACTGGGAAGAGACTTTTGGTGTTAAGCAACATTGGGCGCATGAAATTATTGAGCGTGGTACTAAAGCTGTTGCTGAAGAAGTAATTGCCCAACTTAAAGCTGATAAAGTTGATGAGCTTTATGTGAGCTTTGATATTGATGCACTAGACGAGGCATTTGCTTCTGCGACAGGCACACCTGAAGCAGGTGGCTTAACACCACAGCATGCATTAGACATTTTGGTTGCTTTAGCTGATGAGTTTCCAATTACTGGGGCTGATATGATGGAAATTGCACCATTTACAGACAGCTCTTTGATTGGTCAAACGAGTTCTGAAACAACGCTTAAAGAAGGTGCAAAAATTTCTGCCTTTTTAATTGCTGCGATGAACAAGTAATTTGCCTTGATGCAACAGGGGAGTGTGTTACTCCCCTTACTCATTCCTTAGTCTTAAAAACATTCCATTATTCCTAACTACACGCTATATTATTATAAAAAATAATTATAAATTTGGTTTGTCTGCGATGTGGAAATCTCTAGCCTTGTTATTGCTTATTATTGCTAAACCTAGTTTTGCAGCAATAACAGTGGTAACTGAAAACTTTCCAAACTTCCAATATCAGAACGAACAAGGCGAGTTAGTTGGCTCTGTCGTGGGCAAAGTTAAAGCTGCCCTCGAAAAATCAGGGATGCAGTACGACATATCAATTAATACTTGGTCAATTACATACAATGCTGCTTTACGTGACGCAAACACGTGTATTTTTTCATTAGCACGTATTCCTTCCAGAGAGAAAAAATTTAAGTGGATACATAAACTTGAAGGCTTTTCAGCATCTTTTTATGCATTTAAATCAAATCGGCTGAGTATCAGTAACCTCGATGATGCGAAAAAATATCGTACTGCAGTTCTAAAAAATAACTACTCCCATGTTTATTTAAAAGAGCAGGGTTTTAATGAAAATAAACAGTTAATCCTGCTTGATAGCTTTGAAAATATTTACGACATTCTTAAGAGTCGTCGTACAACTGTTGATTTAGTGGTATTAAGTGACCAACAATATCAATTTGAAAGTAAAAATGATCAAAGCCTTTCTTTTCTAGAGCCTGTTTATCAGCTACCTGTTGCACGCGCTGATTTATACTTTGCTTGTAACGGAAATATCGACCCAGTGACTTTAGATAAGCTCAATAAAGCCTTTGTTTCCAGTGATTTAAAATAGCACTTGTTGATTGCTATAAAGCAGTTATAATCAGCTGCTTTTTGACCATTCTCGCCAAACTCTAAACAGCATAAGTGAGCAAAAAGTTGTTTGCATTCAACAGTCTGAATGCTTTTTACTAGGAGCCACAATGAGTGACTTACTCGTTATTATGATATTAATTTTGATCAGTGCGTTGTTTGCAATGAGCGAAATAGCTATTGCTGCATCACGTAAGATAAAATTAAGGGTCATGGTCGACGAAGGCAATAAAAAAGCCCAGGCAGTATTAACGTTGCAAGAGCAGCCGGGGGCATTTTTTGCGATGATACAAATTGCCTTAAATGCGATTGCTATTTTAGGTGGTATTGTCGGTGAGCAAGCTTTATCACCTTATATTGAACAAATTTTAGGGATGATTTATCAAGGCCCGTTACTAAGTCAAATTAGCTTTTTGATTTCGTTTTTTAGCATAACCTCATTATTCATTTTATTTGCAGATTTACTGCCCAAACGCCTAGCGATGATTATGCCAGAGGCTGTTGCTGTCAATGTGGTGTCTATAATGCGTTGGGTTACCTTTGCATTAACGCCATTTGTTGTGTTCTTTAATGGCACTACAAACTTAATTTTACGCGCCTTTAAAGTTCCGGCTGAACGAGAAGATATTGTTACCACAGAAGACATCGTTGCTATGATGGATGCTGGGGCTGAATATGGCAGCCTACAGCAACAGGAATATGAGTTAATAGGCAATGTGTTTGATTTGGAGGCCCGGTTTTTATCGAGTGTGATGACTCCACGTGATCAAATTGTATTTTTTGATGTAAAAGCTGATGCCCAAGAAGTCGCTACCAAAATTATTGAGCACCCGCATAATCACTTTTTAGTGTGTGATGGTAGTTTAGACAAATTAATTGGTTCGGTTGAATCAAAAGATATCCTTCGTAAAGTACTTAAAGGGCAAACTGCTGAGATAGATAGTGAGTTAATCAGCCGTGATATTTTTTACTTACCAGAAACACTCAGTCTTTCTGAAGCATTAAATACCTTTAAAAAAGCAGCTGAGCCATTTGCTGTTGTTGTTAATGAATATGCACTGATGGTTGGCATTGTCACTGTTAAAGATTTAATGAAAGGCTTTATGGGTGATTTGATCAGTCATCAGGGCGAAGAGTTAATTATTCAACGTGATAACACTTCATGGTTAGTGGATGGCCTGACACCAGTGGTTGAGCTTGCTAAAGTGTTAGAGATAGAAGAGTTTCCTGATCAATCACATTATGAAACTGTTGCCGGATTCCTTATTTATACGATGAAACGACTTCCGAAGCGCGCCGAGTTTATACATTTTGGCGGGTTTAAATTTGAAGTTGTTGATGTTGAAGGAGTGAAGGTCGAGCAACTCTTAGTTACTCGAATTTCAGAAGAAAGCAATTAAGGCTGCTCATGCAGCCTTTATTCAAAAGTATCTTTCACTATTGCCTTAGCTTGATGCACCATGTGTACGCCATTTGACCAACACTCAATGGGCTGCAGTGATGCATTATCAAGTAACACCAGATCTGCATCTGCATTGATAGTCACTCTACCTTTATTAATACCAAGCACATCAGCTGGATTTGAGGTAATAGCCATTAATGCGTGTTCAACCGATACACCATATTCTTGAACGGCTTCTACAAACGAGCTATGCAATGTTGATTCTTTACCAACTTCAAGACCTAATAGATTAAAGTTATCATCAAAAATAGGTAAGCTTGCATGACCATCAGAGCTCATGGTGAGCTTAGTCGGTTGTACATTATTTTTAAGGCAGTAAGCCAGTGCCTGCGCGGCTGAATATTCACCATGGGCAAGATCATACTCTGTCGTGCTTGTTGTAAAGTCGATAGTGCCACCCGCTTTGCAAAACGCCACACCCGCATTGAGTAAAGCAAGATTTCGATTCATATGCGTAGGATAAAACTGGCTAAGCGAAATATCAGTTAAGCTATCTATCTCATGTAATAAAGATAAGTGACTATCTACTGGACCTACATGAATACTAACCGTGCCTTTTTTGCCACTTAACATGCCAGCCACTTTTGCTTCAGCGGCTAGTTCAGCAAGTTGCTGAGCCGTTGGCTGACTACTGCGATGATCAGAAATGGCGACTTCACCGACACCAATAAACTCCTCAATATACATAATGTCATTTGTTATTGAACCAGTCAGTGTTTTAGCAGGTAAGTGATATGAACCTGTATGGCAAAATACGTTTAATCCTCGTTCTTTAAGTGCTTTTGCTTTTGCAATTAAATTACTATGGGTTCGACTACTTGAGTCAGTACCAAGGGCAGCGACAACCGTTGTTGTACCATGCAATGTTGCATCTGTTAGGTTCATTTCAGGTGTTCTGCTAGCAAAACCAGCCTCACCGCCACCACCTGTTATATGGACTAAAGAGTCAACAAACCCCGGAGTTAAAATGCAATTAGATCCATCAACGATGGTAACACCATGATAATTTTCGATATTAATTTCAGGCTGTATATCCACGATTTTTCCGCCCGCGATTAAAACATCTTGGTTTCCAAGCGGCGAAGGAGCGAAAATATCTGCGCCTTTTATAAGTGTTAACATAATTAAATCTTTTACTGATAGTTAATAAAATGTGCGAGAAAAATAAAACAACTAGCAAGGCCAAATAGCGCTAAGGTAAAACGCCAAATAAAGCTTGCCCACTCACTCCAATCAAGTTTGACAATGCCTAAACAGCCGATGAGGCTTGCTGAGGTGGGAATAAATATATTGGTTAGTCCATCACCTAATTGAAACGCCAGCACTACAATCTGCCGTGAAATATTTAATAGATCACCCAGTGGTGACATTAGCGGCATTGTGATTGCTGCTTGTCCTGAACCTGAAGATACAAAAAAGTTAAACACACTTTGAAATAATAGCATACCCCAAGCGGCGATATAGTCTGGTACAACTGAGATGCTGGTGGCGCTATAGTAAAGCAAAGTATTTAGAGTTGAAGGCGATGTTAAATCGCTACCGCCAAGTATTAAAATAACGCCTTTTGCTAAAGCAACCAAAAGCGCTGCGGGCAGGAGTTCTTGTGCACCCTCTTTAAATGCATTTGCGCTTTCATTTGCTGTTTGTTTTTTAAATAGACTAGCAATCACAGCAGAGGCTACACCTAAGCAGAAGAACTGCGCAGCTAATTCAGGAATATAATACTGCCTTGCCATAACACCCCAAATAACCCAAATAATACCTGCAATAAAGGTTATTAAGATAAGCTTATCTGCGCTGTCTAAGCTAATTGACTTGTTATTTTCTTGAGCACTTAGGTTCTTTGCCGATCTGATTGAATTAGCATATCGGATAGTAAATAGAAGGCCAAATGAGGTAAAAACCAGCCACGTAACCATTCTGAATCCTGCACCAGAAAACACCGGGATCTCTGCAATTGATTGAGCAATTGCGATACTAAATGGGTTCATCCAAGAGGTAGCAAAGCCAATCTGTGTCGCAACATAAGTTGTTAATACAGTTACTTTTGCATCATAACCGAGTTGTTTCATAATGGGGAATAACACAATACAAAAGGCGATGGCTTCTTCACCCATACCAAATACTGCGCCTCCTAATGAAAAAAGCACAAATAGCAAAGGAATGAATATCCACTCTACGTGTTGTGTTTTATTAATCAGCGCCATAATGCCGTTATTAATCGCACCCGTTTTTAAAATAACGCCAAAGGCGCCACCTGTGATTAAAATAAATGCCATTACCCCGATGGCTGCACCATATTTGTCACCAGAGACTAAGCCTTCAAACAATACATTGGCTAGACCAATGCCTCCTCCTTCTGCAAAAAGGGCAGGTGGTGTATGTTCTGTTGCTTTTTGATACTGTGATAATTCAACACTGTGACTATCTTGTTCGGCATTAAACACACCGGGTGTTATAAATAAACTGGCTAAATAGGCGATGACTGCGACGCATAACAAAATGATGCTCGCATCAGGCATCGCAAACTGTTTGTTTTTCATAAAGTCACTTAACGATTGTTCGAAGAATGTGAGAAAAGCAAGTTATTGTAGCCCTTGCTGAGAAAGATTAACACTGAGAGCCGCGAGTTTGAGTTATTAATAACACAAACTTAGCAATGTGGGCGACATAGAGCCGCCCACATTAATGTTAAAAGCGATAGCTCAGACTCAACGTATAGCGAGTGCCATATGCATTATGATTGATTGAATCAAACCCGCGGCTTGAGCCATATAGCTTAGGGGGTTCTTTATCGAAGATATTATCAATACGAGCGCGGATTGATAATGCATCATTGACAAAATAGCCAGCTGATAAATCCCATACTAACCAGTCATCAACGTCACGTTTTAACTCCTCGTTAAGCTCTCCAAGCTCTTCTAGTTCGTCTATTTCACGACCACGCAGCCCTTCGATATCATCCTCATAACTACTGGTATAATTGGCACCGAGATTTAAGTAATAACTCTCAGCTTCCCAATCAATAGAAAATCTGCCTACATTTTCAGGGTAGCGATAAGTACCGATTAATTTTTCGATTGCATCTGAGCCAGGTTTATTTCGCTCAAACTCTAAATAGTGTGTACCATCGAAAGCGAGTGTTAAATTGCCTTTTGCAAAATTAAATCGATGATCAAATTTAAAATCGATACCTGCTAATGTCTGGGTGCCGGTATTTTCAAGAGGAATAACATGGTCTCTAAATAATGGCAGGAATAGCTCATCTTCTCGCGGGTTAAACTCACTAATATAGTTTGTGAGGATCTCTGAAAGGTTAGCGCCATCACTTTCGATATTGAGTCCAGCATTATCGGTTACTTCACACAGCTGCTCCTCGTACGAAATACCTTCTTGACCTTGTGGTACTAGCCCACAGTGACGAAGAGAAGCATCTGTTATAGCTCTATCTAGCACTGCAGTCATATTGGTATCGATAACTTGTTCGTGATCAAAATGCCAATAATCAACCGTTAAGTTAGTATTTATAGATGGGCTCCATGCAAAGCCAATGCTGAGCGCTTCAGACTCTTCGGCTTTGAGTGCTTGATTACCGAGTTCTAGGCTGTTAACACTGACCTCGGTGCCATCACCCATACAATATAAATCTGCAACAGCCTGATTAGCACCGCAATCGAAGCGTGATTGTGTGGTACGTAATTTTACGCCTGCTTGAGTTAATGAAGGTGCCCTAAACGACGTTGACCAAGAACTTCTAATGATAAGAGAATCTGAAGGACGATAGCTTAAACCAACTTTAGGGTTAAACGTTCCTCCAAAATCATCGTAATGATCGTAGCGACCAGCGACTTGCAGTTCTAGCTGCTCAGTGAGTGGCACATTCAACTCTAAAAATGCAGCGTACTGAGTACGATCGGCCTCAGACAAGCTAGAGCCGAAACCAAATACATCTACCAAATAACCATTTTCAGGACGGGCTTGTGAGTCTAACGATGGAATATCTTTTAATTCTTCTCGTCGAGCTTCAATACCAAATGCAGCATAAATGGGTAACTCATTAAACGTAAATAAATCGCCATTAAAGTTTAAATCCCAACCGTATACTGTACTTTCACCGCTTCTACTTGGGTTTGCCTTTGCAAGATCAAGCACTGCATCGTTATTACTATCCCCCTGTAAAAACGGGTTGTAGAACGGCATTAACTGACCTTGTGCACAATTGAGCTGTGTTCCATCGTATGTAGCTAATGATCCGTCAGAGCATAATTCACCAGTGATAGCTGCATGAAATTGATAGCGGTTATAAATACCATCAATTGCTTGTTGCTCTGACTTAGAGCGAGAGAAGGTTACTCCCGACTCCCAACTCCAATCACCAATGTAACCGGCAAGGCTACTGACTAAGCGAAAGTTTTTGGTTTCGACTTCAACCGTTCGTGGTGAATTAAAGCGCGCATCAAATGCAAAGCCATACACTTCTCGACCCGCTTGAGTGGTAAATGGATCAATATAAAGCTGGTCCATTAAGTCGTTACTGCCATCAGCGTTATCATAAATGAATAGCGCATCTTCTATGATAAACGGACCATCATCGTCGTTTATTTGATTGATTGATGCAGGTGATGAATAGGCTTTTGATTTAGTTTGGCTATAGAAGAAATCGGTATGCCAATCTAAATCACCTAAGGTGCTGTTAAACATAAAGCCAGTTGAAAGGCTTTCAAATGGGGTTTCTAGGTAATCATCTTGGTTTGCATAGTAAGCACAAATTTGCTCACCATACTCAGTCGTGACAAGCTCTGTTTTACAGTTTGGCGCTGGTAGTTCATTGCCATCTCGACTACTGTAGTAATAAATGTTCGGCGAGTTCTCAAGTTTGGGTAAGTATGAGTAACCATTCACTAAATTTGGGGTTGCGGTATAGCTTCTGTCGGTCGCTTTAAAGGCATTGCGATCGTAAATATCGGCAAATACCGTTAAGTTACTCTCACCTATATTCGTGCCGTAAACTAAGTTAAGTTGTTTCTTACCTTCGTCATGACTGTCAAAACTATTAGTGTAAGAAGTGTTTACTTCAGCTCCTTGAAAGTCATCTTTAAGAATATAGTTAATAACACCAGCAACAGCATCAGCCCCATATATTGCCGATGCACCAGTGGCGAGAATATCAATGCGCTCGATTGCGGCAAGTGGAATTGAGTTCACATCAACAAAGTTTTCAGTGCCTGCTGCGAACGAGCTCGGCGCGACACGACGGCCATTAATCAGTGTTAATGTAGCTGAGGGCCCCATACCACGAAGGCTGGCAGCAGATTGGCCCGCTGGCGTTGAGGTTGATGTACCGCCGCTTTCAGACGTCGAAAAGGTACCTGATCCGCCTTTGAATACAGATAAATCTTTTAATAACTCATGAATGGTGTTCGCTCCTGAGCGCTTGATTGCATCTTGGTCAAGCACGGTAAGCGGGATGGTTCCTTCTAGATCAACCCCTTTAATTCGTGATCCTGTTACTTCTACTCGTTCAATTTTTTCTGATTGTTGGTCGTTTTGAGCATACACAGCATGAACTGGGCACAGCACAGCGCTGATTGCTACAGCAATTGATAACTGACGAAACATATTGATTTACCTTTGTCTTATACCAATCCGCAAAAATGCTTAATTAAGCGAATTGGTATTAAATACCCACGGCAAAACCGTGACATTTTAAATAATTTTTATAATTTTTTTAGACAGGGCAGTGGGTTATAGACACAACTAGCCCCTCACAGGAAGTGAGGTGTGGCTACTCGTCAAACCACTCCGAAAGGTAGTGTGGAGAGTAGAAATATGTACAAAGCGATAATGCGTTTTTCAACATAATTCCAATCCGTAAGGTCTTTTGACAAAGCTAGTAATACAGTGCTAGCTTACTCGCGTTTTAAATGTTCCTTTTTTTTATAGCAAGCAACAAAAAGCTGTGCAAGTAATTTTCTAATATTTTTTTACAAGAGTGTAACAATATGAACATCTTTAAGGAGCAAAGTGCTAAATACCACATTGGGTTTATTTTTGGGGTATTTAGTGTTGTTTTCGCGTCATTTGGCAGTAAAGTTAATGCAAGTGAGCAACAGCAAACGTTAGTTTTAATTGGTGGGGCATTGACAACCTGCTCAAGTATGAGCCCTAAAAATTGCCTTTCTAATAAACAGATCAGTGGTAAACAAACTAATCAATTTCGATTAAATAATGATGCTTTATCTGCAATAAAGACAAACTGGCCAACAAATAATGAAAAAAATCGCCAGCAAACGCTTAAGGTATTAGCACAGATTGCACGTCAACAGCCTGAGGTGAACACTAAAAGTGATATTTTATGGGCATGGCGTGATTTAGATAATACGTTATTGAACACGTTAACAGATAAAGAGTATAACTTCGTGCTAGATACTCTCGAAGTTCCTGTATTAACAGCCGATTCTACAAGACAAAAAGAGCAAGTTAGTGTACCGGATAACAATGAAAGTGCAGCAAGTGATATTTTAGACTTTGTGTCTGCTTCGTTAAAAACAACGGATGAATCACCAACCATTTTAGCGGTTACAGCTTCAAGCAGAGACCCTTATGAATCAGCAGATTTTTATGAAGGATTATTAAGCTTTAATGGTGTCGAATCGAAGTGGTTACCTTTAACACCCGCTTTAGCAAGAGCGATTACCAGTAAGCAATGTGAGAGTTTAGATGCTTTACGTACTGAGACAATGGCTGTTTTTAACCGTGGGACTATTTATCCTGACCGAATTAAGGCCGAAAAAGCGCTTTGTGATCAAGGGGTAGAGCATTTAGTTAAACTGATTGAAAACGCAACGGGCATTATGTTTAACGGTGGTGATCAGAGCTTAACCAGACAGGTGCTTTTTGATGATAACGGCAAGCAATACCCTTGGACTCGTGCAATTTTACAAAGGCCATTACTTGTAGGTACTAGCGCAGGAACAGCGGTGCAAAGTGGTGGTAAGAATGCCTATGGTTCGGTGCCTATGATTTCTAATGGGACTAGTTTAGCAGCATTAAGAGCTGGAGCATTTGCTGTTTCACCACCGAGTGAGCGCTGTAAAAATAAATGTGATAATAGCCTTTCAGCAGATTCATTAACCTATGAAAAACAAGGCGGTTTAGGTAGCTTTACTTACGGGGTTCTAGATACTCATTTTAGCGAGCGCAACAGAACCATGCGCTTGGCTAGACTACTGGCAGATTCAGGGCAAAAACATGGTTTTGGCATTGATGAAACTACGGCGCTTGTATCAATTCGAGCAGGTGAAACCGCATTAATGACGGTGATTGGTAAAAGTGGTGTAGTACATGTTCAATCAGACGCTAAAAACAAAGGAGCAATCAGTTATTGGCCTGCAGGGACGGTTATTGATGTAACAAAGGATGGTTTTAGTCTTGCGAAGCGAACTGTTGATAATGCACTGCCTAGTATTAAAATTCCGCGATTACCGATGCAGCGTTTTGGCACTATTTTCTCTGATGCTAAATTGCGCTCGCTTGTGCAAGCTATGTGTTTAACTCAAGAACAACAAGCTGTAGCCCAGCATGATGAGTTTCTACTCGATTTAAATGCTACTGAAGTTACGCATTACTACCGTGTTAATAAAAGTAGTACGGGCTGTGCTGTAGAGAATCTAGCCTTTAGTGTTAAATCCTTTTAACACTATAAATTACTGAAAAAGTAGTAGATTATTTGTTCGTTATTAGTTAGCGTAACACTAATAACGAACAAATCATGGAATGAGTTAATGAAACATAATCTACTACTTTTATTTATTTTTGGCTGTTTGTTTGCTTATTTATCTATTCCAGTAGTTGGGGTTGGCTCAGCTTTAGCGATCCCTAGCGAAATTCTTACACCTCTTTATGATTTGTCACCTAAATTTGCTTTAACAGTGATTGATATTGTTACGTTAGGTATCCCACTAATAGCATTACTTTTTGTGTTCTTATTATTAAGTAAATGGCTCTACCTAAAAGACAAAGCGTATTCATATTTTATATTACTGATACCTTTTTTAGCACTGCATTTATATTTTGCTTTTAATACCTTTTCTGCAATTTTTGATAATACGACTTTGCTTGCAAGTTTGCCTAAGTATCTATTATTAATACTTTTTGTAGCGCTGTTTTCTAATCATAAAAAACCGAACTTTAGTTGATGTAAGTCATACGCGAAAGTTCAACATATAAGCTAATCTCTAATTAATCAGTGAACGAAGTTGGTCATAGAATGAAAAAATTACTGCTATTAACAAGTGGGGGTGATTGCCCTGGGCTAAATGGGGTGATCAGAGCTGTGGTTAAAGCAGCCGAACATGATGGCAATTGGCAGGTATATGGAAGCCGAAGAGCTTACTGTGGTGTTCTTGAAAAGCCAAATGATATTATTCACTTAACTAGTGAAGTAGTGGCCGGTATTCATGTTCGTGGCGGCACAATTCTAGAAACAGTTAATAAAGGGAATCCTACCGCATTTCCTGCAGAGATAGCAGGCGAGCAAGTATTTATTGACCGTTCAGATGAGTTAATAAGTATTGTTAAACAATTGGGTTTTGATGCAGTCATTAATATCGGGGGCGATGGTTCTCACAGAATTTCTCAGCATTTATTTGAGCATGGCTTAAATATCGTAGGCGTGCCAAAAACCATTGATAATGATTTATATGGCACTGATTACACAATTGGTTTTCAAACTGCCGTTGACACTGCAACAGAAGCCATTGATCGATTAATACCAACTGCGCAAAGTCATAATCGCGTGATTGTGACGGAAGTTATGGGTCGTGATGCGGGTTGGATTTGTTTACATTCAGCAATTGCAGCAGGCGCTGAAGTAGCACTTATTCCTGAAATTCCCTACGATATTGAAGCGATTAAAGCAAAACTTAAATCACGTTTTGATAATGGCCATGGATTTGCAAATATCGTTATTTCAGAGGGAGCTAAACCTGTTGCAGGAAGTGTTGTAAGTAAACAATCAAGTGAGTTTGGCTACGAAAACCCAGTGCTAGGTGGAATTGCTGAGCAGCTAGCCTCACAGATCCGTATTGCACTTGACCTTGATGTAAGAGTCACTGTGTTGGGGCATATTCAACGTGGTGGCACACCCAATGCGTTTGATAGGGTGCTTGCAGCAGAGTTTGGGGTGCAAGCATTCGAACTTGTTAAGAAAGGCCAGTTTGGTTTTATCCCCGTAAGTAAAGAGGGTGAAATTAAACCAATCAGTTTAAAAGCCGCAACTTCTGAATATCGTGTTATCCCTTTAGAGCATTCATTAATAAGCAGTGCCCGCGCAATGGGTATGTGCTTAGGTGACTAATAAGCAGTTCTAACTGATAGTTTTAAAATGATTTTCTTAACTAGCTGCTAAATTATTCATTTAGCAACTTATTTGTTGCACAAAAAACACACTGCAAAGCAAGCAAAATATTTAATGTAAAGATACTTAAAGGTGGTTGATCTGTGCCTTTTTTAGTTTAGAATGATCGTTCATTCTAAATTAAGGAACTACACATGCAGCGCTCTCGCATTCCATTTTTTGCAGTGTCAGCTTTGGCTGGTGCTGTTTTATTATCAGGCTGCGGCCAATCAGAATCGGCTCAAGGGCAATCGCAGGCAGCTCAAGCTGTACCTGTTGGTGTTATTGAGATGCAAAGCAAACCACTTACGCTAACTAAAGAATTGCCAGGTCGTGTGGCTGCTTCACGTATCGCGCAAATTCGTCCACAGGTTAACGGTATTATTCAGTCTCGTATGTTCGTTGAAGGTGCTGAAGTAGAAAAGGGCCAAGCCTTATATCAAATTGACCCATCTACATTTGAAGCAGAGGTCGCTACCAGCAAAGCCGCTATTACTAAAGCTCAAGCAAGTATTGCTAATGCCAAAGCAAAAGCTGAACGCTATAAAGAGCTATTGAATATCAAAGCTGTCAGTCAGCAAGATTATGATGAAGCGGATGCGGCATACAAAAGTGCAAAAGCCGACTTATTGACTGCTCAAGCACAGCTTAAAACCGCTGAAATTAATTTAAACTACAGCAAAGTGTTAGCACCAATTAGTGGTCAAATTGGTAAATCGGATGTCACTGCCGGTGCCCTTGTTAGCGCTAATCAAGCAACAGCATTAGCTACTATCACTCAGCTTGACCCAATCTATGTTGATTTAACACAGTCAAGCAGTGAACTAACACGTTTGAAAAAAGCTATCGCCGCAGGTGAGCTTGATAAAGATGCCGCTTTACATTCAAAAGTTGAATTAATAATGGAAGATGGCAGCACTTATCAACACAAAGGCACATTACAATTTTCTGAAGTAACCGTTGATCCAAGTACAGGCTCTGTGACTTTACGTGCTGAATTTCCTAATCCTGAAAAATTACTTCTACCGGGTATGTATGTTCGCGCAGTGATTGTTGAAGGTGTGAAAAGTGATGCGATTTTAGCACCACAACGTGGTGTGAGCAGAAACACCAAAGGTGAACCTACTGCCATGGTCGTAAGTAAAGATAACACCGTTGAAGCACGTGTGCTGAAAACTGACCGTACTGTAGGCTCAAACTGGTTAGTGACAGATGGCCTAAATAATGGCGATAAGCTGATTGTTGAAGGTTTACAGAAAATCCGCCCAGGTGCCCCAGTAAACGCAATGCCAGCAGAATCAGTAGCTAACAGCCAGTAACGGAGAAACTTAATGTCACGATTTTTTATTGATCGGCCCATATTTGCATGGGTACTTGCTATCGTTGTTATGCTGGCAGGTATTTTAGCAATTAGAAGTTTGCCGGTTGCGCAGTATCCATCAATTGCACCGCCTGCAATTAGTATTCAAGCCTCATACCCTGGTGCGTCGGCCCGTACTTTAGAAGATACGGTTACACAGGTTATTGAACAAAAAATGAAAGGGCTCGATGGCTTGCTCTACATGTCGTCAACCTCTGAATCGAACGGCTCTGCGACTTTAACGTTAACCTTTAGTGCAGATACCGACCCTGATATCGCACAGGTTCAAGTGCAAAACAAATTGTCGCTTGCAACACCTTTATTACCAGAAGAAGTACAACGTCAAGGTGTCTCGGTTGCAAAATCGGCTCGTAACTTCTTAATGGTTGTAGGCTTTGTATCTGAAGACGGTAGCATGAACAACATCGATATCGGTGACTATGTTTCATCTAACGTACTTGATATTATTTCTCGTGTTAACGGGGTGGGTGAAGTACAACTTTTTGGCTCTCAATATGCAATGCGTATTTGGTTAGATCCAGCTAAATTACTTAAGTACTCATTAACTCCTGCTGATATTAGCGCTGCAATCAGTGCCCAAAATGCACAGGTGTCGGCAGGTCAACTTGGTGCCTTGCCAGCAGTGAGTGGCCAACAACTGAATGCAACAGTGACTGCGCAAAGCCGCTTACAAACACCTGAGCAATTTAGAAATATCTTTGTAAAAACCAATGCTGATGGCTCTGTTGTTCGTTTAAGTGACGTTGCCGATGTTGAATTAGGTGGTGAAAACTATGGTGTTGTTGCGCGTTTTAACGGCAAACCGGCATCAGGTTTAGGTGTTAAGCTTGCCAGTGGTGCTAATGCACTTGATACAGCAGATGGCGTAAAAGCCGCCCTTGCTGAGCTTGAGCCTTTCTTCCCTGAAGGTTTAACAACGGTTGTTCCTTACGATACGACGCCATTCGTATCACTTTCGATTGAGAAAGTAGTAAGCACTTTAATCGAAGCTGTTGTGCTGGTGTTCTTGGTCATGTACTTATTCTTACAGAACTTCAGAGCAACACTTATTCCGACTATTGCAGTACCTGTTGTATTGCTAGGTACGTTTGCCATCTTACAAGTGTTTGGCTTCTCAATTAATACTCTCACCATGTTTGCTATGGTCCTTGCCATTGGTCTACTGGTTGATGATGCGATCGTTGTTGTTGAAAACGTTGAACGTGTTATGACAGAAGAGAACTTGTCTCCTCTTGAAGCGACACGTAAATCAATGGATGAAATCAAAGGCGCGCTTGTGGGTATTGCCATGGTGCTTTCGGCTGTATTTGTGCCTATGGCGTTCTTCCCGGGCTCTACAGGTGTTATTTATCGTCAGTTCTCAATCACCTTGGTAACGGCAATGAGTTTATCAGTGCTGGTTGCGTTAATTCTAACACCGGCCCTTTGTGCAACAATGCTAAAACCAAGTCATGTTCATAATGATAAGTCTTTATTTGGTCGTTTCTTCCTTGGTTTTAACCGTGGTTTTGATAAAACAAACTCGGGTACACAAGGTTTTGTGTCTCGTATGATCAAACACAGTAAACGCTATTTACTTATTTACGGTTTAATCGTGGGTGGCATGGTGTTTATTTTCTCACAATTACCATCGGCATTCTTACCAGATGAAGACCAAGGGATTTTGTTTAACCAAGTAAGCCTACCTGCTGGAGCAACAACAGAACAAACCTTAAAAGTTGTTGAAAAGATGGAACACCACTTCTTAGAAGATCAATCAGAAGCGGTTAAATCTATCTTTACGGTAACAGGTTTCAGCTTTGCAGGTTCTGGGCAAAACGCAGCAATCGGCTTTGTTGGCTTGAAACACTGGGATGAACGTCAACGCCCTGATTTATCAGTAGGCGCTGTTGCTGGTAAAGCCATGGGATACTTCTCAACCATTAAAGAAGCATTTGTGTTTGCTTTCCCACCGCCTGCGGTTGTTGAGCTTGGTACTGCAAATGGTTTCACTTTATACCTACAAGACCGTGTTGGTTTAGGGCATGACAAACTACTTGAAGCTCGAAACATGTTTTTAGGTATGGCGGCACAAAACCCTGTGTTATCGGGTGTGCGCCCAAATGGTCAAGAAGATAAACCAGAGCTGGAGCTTGATATTGACTTAGCCAAAGCTGAAGCATTAGGTCTGACTCAAGCAGATATCAATAATACGTTATCAACGGCTTGGGGTAGTCGCTATGTAAATGACTTTATTGACCGTGGTCGTGTTAAAAAAGTGTATTTACAAGGTACGCCTGAATCACGCATGGTGCCAGAAGATTTAGACAAGTGGTACGTGCGCAATGCCAATGGCGATATGGTTCCATTCACTGCGTTTGCTCAATCTTATTGGACTTATGGCTCACCACGTCTTGAGCGTTATAACGGCTTTTCAGCGATGGAAATCCAAGGTGCTGCTGCACCGGGTTATAGTACAGGTCAAGCGATGGCCGAAGTTGAGAAAATGGTTAAGAAGTTACCGCCAGGTGTGGCGTTCGAATGGACAGGTATTTCATATGAAGAGCGTTTAAGCGGTGGTCAAGCACCATTACTTTATGCACTTTCATTGTTAGTTGTATTCCTTTGTTTAGCGGCGTTATACGAGAGCTGGTCAGTGCCTGCGGCGGTTATGCTAATTGTACCGCTTGGGGTATTTGGTGCATCGATTGCCTCATTTGTATTTAATTTATCAAACGATATTTATCTACAAGTGGGTCTATTAACCACTATTGGTCTGGCATCAAAAAATGCCATCTTAATTGTAGAGTTTGCGATTCATAAAATGGACGAGGGTATGAAACTTGTCGATGCTGCTGTTGCTGCTATTCGCCTTCGTTTACGTCCAATCTTTATGACATCAATGGCATTTGTGTGTGGTGTACTACCACTTGCAATTGCATCAAGTGCGGGTTCGGGTGCACAAAACGCACTAGGTATTGCTGTTATTGGCGGTACTCTTGCGTCATCGACCATCGTTGTGTTGTTTGTGCCATTGTTCTTTGTATTGGTGCGCCGTGTATTCCCTGGCAAAACAAAGTCAACCAAAGAGGAGCTGGCATAATGAAAGCTAAACTTATCTCAGTGTCTGTTGCTGCACTTATGTTATCTGCCTGTAATATGGCGCCAGATATGGAGCAACGTGAATTACCCGTTGCTCAAAACTATGATGTTCAAGGTACTGCAGGTGATATCAATGAACTTAATTGGCAGTCATTTTTCACTAATACTCAGCTGCAACAGCTGATTGCGCTAACACTTGAAAACAACAAAGACATTAAAACTGCTGCACTTAATGTGCAGCAGGTAAGAGCGATGTATCAGATTGAAGATTCTGCGCTTTACCCAAGCATTGATTTAAATGCATCGGGAACCCGTCAGCGTGTTCCGGCAGATTTATCTGGTACTGGTCAAGCGACTATTTCTGAAAACTATTCAGCGACTGTTGGCTTAACTGCTTATGAAATTGATCTTTGGGGCAAAGTGCGCAACCAATCAGAGCAAGCTTTACAAAACCTCTATGCCGCTGAATACAGTTTAACCAGTGTGCGCATTAGCTTGATTTCGGAATTAGTGAATGCGTGGCTTAACTATGCGACGGATAAAGAGCTATTGGCGCTTGCAAACGAGACGTTAAAGTCTCAGCAGGAGTCTTTAGAACTAACCCGTAAAACATTTGCTCTTGGTGCTGCGTCTCAGTTAACGCTATCGCAACTGGAAAGTACAGTAGCAACCGCTAAGGTCGATATTGCAAACTATCAGCGCTTACTAAAGCGTGATAAAAATGCTCTCGATTTTCTAGTGGGTAAAACCGTCACTGCTGATTTACTACCAAATCAAAATATAGATGATGTACTGAACTTACCGGATGTGCCTGTGGGGTTGCCGTCAGAGTTACTGACGCAACGACCAGACATTAAGGCCGCTGAGCATGATTTACTGGCAGCTAATGCAAATATTGGTGTGGCAAAAGCGGCATTCTATCCGAGTATAAGTTTAACCGCCAATGCTGGAACGGCCTCTGCTGATTTGAGTAATCTTTTTGATTCGGGCTCAGGTACATGGAGTTTTGTACCATCGATTAACTTACCTATCTTTAATATGGGTCGTAATCAAGCCAATCTTGATGTTGCAAAGGCACAACAAGAAATGGCGCTTACTAGCTATGAGCAAACCATACAACAAGCATTTAAAGAAGTATCTGATGCCCTTGCTGATCGAGAAGGTTATATGCATCAGCTAGATGCACTCAACGATTTGTACCAAAGTAATGAGTTATCTTTTACTTTATCAGATGCGCGTTTTCAAAAAGGAGCAGACAGTTACTTGCAAGTGTTGGATGCGCAACGAAATTGGTACAGTGCTGGGCAACAGTTAATTTTGGGTAAACAAGCGTATCTTGCTAGCCAAATTAATTTGTATAAAGCACTTGGTGGTGGCTGGAATGCGCAAAAAAATGTGCATTAAAACAGCAAAAGCATAATTTATTTAAGGTTTTGCAGGATCTTAGTTGTTTTGACTCTCCTGTGATATTAAGATCCTGTAAACCTTGTTTAAGTAAAAGTTAACCATTTCAAAAGAGCTTGGAGAAACCATGACGCAAAAAACGAAAAGACACAATGACCCTGCGCTTGCTGAGGCAAGACGTAATCAAGTGCTTTGTGCTGCAGCGGATTGTTTTCGACGTAAGGGCTATCATGGCGCGGGAATGGCTGAAATTTCTAAAACAGCAGGCATGAGCGCAGGCCATATCTATAATTATTTCGCTAGTAAAGAAGCGATTATAGAATCGATTGTTGAACGTGATATGGAAGAAATGTTCTCAATCTTTAAAGAGTTTGCAGATAAGCCGGGCGATCGTGTCACCGTGTTGCTAGATGGACTCGATAGAGGTGTTGAGCGCCATACCGATTTAAATCAAGGTGCGCTTGATTTAGAAATGCTCGCAGAAGCTGCACGTAATGAAAAAGTCGCTAACTTACTGCGTGAGTCAGATAGCCACGCCCGTGATTCTATGCGCGAATTATTAGTGGGTGAAAGAGGGCCGTTACAAGGTACCGCACTTGAAGAAGTGAATGCCCGTATTGAAGTGATGTTTTCTGTGATGGGGGGCTTACTACTACGTAAAATGCTTAATCCTTCTTTAAACATTAGTGAGCTTTTAAAAGCACTTCGTCCAGCGATGAAAACGCTTCTATTACCATTTGATAAGGGAATAGATTAAGCTCTGCAAGGTAATTTATTCCCTTACTTCTGTTCAGTAAAGTGATTCGGTGAAGTTTTTTATTACGCATTCACTTTCATCACATTGATACCAATCCGCGTTAATATTTAATCATTTTTGACCAACTAGTTGTGTTTGCAAGTTCAACATATAGCACTTTAAATAGAAATCTGTTTTCTCAAGCTCAGAAAATCAAGTTAAGTACAAAAATGTGTAAGTTATTCATAGCATAATGAAAAAATGTCCTAAACTTATTGATAGGAAATAAAGTTAAGAGCTTATTTTTTCATCTAAAGTGCCTGTTTAGGGCTTATCTGTTGTGTGGAAAGAAACTTGCATTAATGTATATGATTAAAATAACAAGGAGTGACTATGTGGGCAGCAATTAGCTATCTTGCGCTGGCAATTATTTTTATAATCGTGGCTATTCGGGTTGAGCTCGTTTATTTTGCGCTATTTTTTTATTGGGCTGCATTGTCGCTACTACTAGTCAGTGGCGCTTATTTTTTTAATATTGCGCGAATTTTCAGAAAGCGTGAAAACGGTGTAATACCAATTTACATTCGTTGGGCGTTTATTCCCTTTTTACTAGGGGCTCAAATATACAATGCTTGGTCTCGTAAGCATGATAAAGTGCCTCCTTTACAACAAATAAATGAACATCTGTTTTTAGCTTGCAGGCTCTTTCCATCAGATATTGACACCATGAAAGAGTTAGGGATTACAGCAATCTTAGATGTTACCTGTGAGTTTGATGGCCTTGAATGGTCATCGACCCAAGAAAATATTCGCTATTTGAATATCCCCGTTTTAGACCACAGTGTGCCAACTCGTGCGCAATTACATCAAGCAATTAACTGGATCCACCATCAAGTAAAGGCTGATAGACGTGTTGTTGTGCATTGCGCATTAGGTCGCGGACGTTCAGTGTTTGTTATGGCTGCATACTTACTAAGCCAAGATAAAGATGCAGATGTTCATACTGTTTTGGAGCAAATCAAAGAAACTCGAGAAACTGCTAATTTAAACAAGCGCCAACTTCGTCACTTAATAAAACGTCATCGTCGAGGCGATTTACTAATTAAAAACAAAGCTGTATTAATTGCTAATCCAGTCTCTGGTACAAAGCTGTGGCAAGAAAAGAAAAAGCAGATAACCGCAAGGTTAAGTGAATACTATGATTTAACTGTACACACTACAACAGAAGAAGTGGACGGCATTCAATTAGCTAAAGAGGCTATAGAAACAAATCCCGATGTTGTTATCGCATGTGGTGGTGACGGTACAGTGACAGAAGTCGCCAGTGTGTTAGTCAATACCGACTGTAAGTTAGGCATTATCCCTTTAGGCACTGCTAATGCATTAGCTCATGTATTAATGGGGATCCAATCTAAGTTAATCCCAGTCGAACAAGCTTGTGAACTTATTATTGAGGGACAGGCAAGTCGGATCGATACCGCTTTGTGTAATGGCGAGCGAATGCTGTTATTAGCAGGAATTGGGTTTGAGCAGAAAATGATTGAAAAGGCGCATCGAGATGCTAAAAATGAGTCCGGCCAACTAGCTTATTTACAAGGATTTTGGCAGGCACTAAGCGAACATGAAGCGCAAGATTATACAGTTACATTAGACGACAATGAACCTCAGTCTATAAATACCAATAGTTTAATCATTGCAAATGCAGCGCCGTTTACTACATTGTTGGCTCAATCAGCAGGTCAGCCAGATCATAATGATGGTTTACTTGATGTTAATTGGTTAACGCCTAACTCAGAGGCGAAAGCCAGTACGTTAAGTATTGCTGAATTAGTATTTTCAAGCATAACGCAAACAAGCTTTGCCATTAATAGCCATCATACAAATGCTAAACGAGTTTCTGTAAGTGCAGAAAAAGACATTAGTTATGTAATTGATGGTGAGGTTAAAACAGCAGAAAAGCTGGTGGTAGAGGTATCACCGAAGTCACTTTCGGTGATAATGGCCGAAACCTAACAGTTATTTTTTAATACTTTTCCATTCAAAAGGTGCGTCATCATCGGCCTTTTGATAGGAGAAAGTATCAATGTATAGTTGTTCAACTTTTTCACGGGCCCAAGGTGTTTTACGTAAAAATTTTAAGCTTGATTTAACACTTGGGTCATTTTGAAAACAGCGCACATCAACATGTTCAGCTAGGCCTTCCCAGCCAAGTTTTTCTTCAAGTTGGGTTACGATGTCGGCAAGCTTGATACCGTGCAAAGGGTTATTTGGTTGATTGTCCATGCTTAATCTTTGGTTATTTCTAAACAGAGTAATAGTAACGTATCTAGCGTCTTTAAGCTAATTGACGTTTATACTCTTGTCTCGTTTTGGATAGACAATATCGCCGTTTTTATCCAGTCTTAACCACGCTAAGTCGCTGTTTGAAAAATTTGGCTGTTTGGCTGCACAAATTAACGTTATATCGCCAACAGCAATATAAGCGCCTTCGGTGTAACGCTTATTTTCATACCAACACACTTTGTGGTTGTTAAGTGCTTCTTGGCCATCTAGCACAACTAATGCTTTATCCTTTGCTAAAACGAACTGTGAAAACAATAAAATAAACAAGGTAGTTAAGATTAAAATCTTTCTAAACAAAATACACCTCTCATTGTGCAGTTTTTTGTATCTACACTAAGCTTATGACTGTATTCTATAAAAGCACAATGACGTGATAATAAAAAGGTGAACACATGCAATTTAATAAAAATATGATTGACGAATTAACCCTGCTTGCTAAGTTTCCCCGCGACTCACAAATGCAAGGCATTAAAATCCACTCTGATGCAGAAGAAACAGTAAAAAATGCTGCAAAACGTCTTTATGACAAAGGCATTACTGATAGCCCTGATGGCGGCTATTTAACGGATTTAGGGCTAGATTTGATCAATCACGTGAGTGTTATTAATTCCGCACTGAGATAAAAATTAGATAATAAAAAGGCCCAAAATGATTGGGCCTTTAGTTTTAATAACAACGAATTAGATTGCGTCAGGTTGGTTCTGAGGAGCCGCATCAATAAAGGCATCTAGCTTATTACAATGCTCATAAACTGTGGCGATTTTTGGGTACTTACTCATATCAACGTTAAAGCGTAAGGCATTAAATACTTGCGGCACTAAACAGACATCAGCAAGTGTTGGTTTGTCGCCAACGCAAAAAGTGTTCGCTTCATCAAGTAACTTTTCGATACTCTCAAAGCCAACTTCTACCCAATGCTTATACCAGGTCGTTTTTGCTTCTTCATCAACACCAAGATCATTAGCTAAGTACTTTAATACTCGCAAATTATCGATAGGGTGGATATCGCACGCTACGGCATAACATAAATTGCGGATCTGGGCTTTTTGCCATGCATCACCTATTAAAAGCGGTGTTTCTGGGTGCGTTTCTTCAAGCCACTCTAAAATAGCTAGCGATTGTGCAAGCACACCTTGATCAGTTTCAAGTGCCGGTAATAATCCTTGTGGGTTTTTTGCTAGGTACTGATCACTTTGCTGCTCTGATTTTAATAAATTAACAGTGACCAACTCATGATCAATGTTCTTTAAATAAAGAGCAATGCGAACTCTGTAAGCGGCTGATGAACGAAAATAGCTATAAAGTTTCATTATGCGTCCTGTTTACCTGTGAAATGTTTTTTAATAGTGCGCCAACAGTCAGTATAGTTAGGCTGACGCTCTTTACCTTCAAGAGCATATTTAGTTGGTGAAATAACGTAACGCGATTCGAACATAAATGCCAAGGTGTTTTCGTAGCGTTGTGGTTTAAGTTCGGCATTTGATGCTTTTTCAAATACATCTGCTTCTGGACCATGTGGCGACATGCAATTATGTAAACTTGAACCCCCAGGCACAAAACCATGCTCTTTTGCATCGTATACGCCTTCGATAAGCCCCATGAATTCACTCATAATATTACGGTGGTAATAAGGTGGACGGAATGTGTTTTCAGCCACCATCCAACGAGGAGGGAAGATAGCAAAGTCGATATTTGCGACACCTTCTGTACCCGATGGTGACGTTAGTACGGTGAAGATTGAAGGATCCGGGTGATCATAACTCACGGTATTCATAACATTGAAACGAGCAAGGTCATACTTGTATGGCGCACTATTACCTGTCCATGCAACGACATCTAATGGAGAATGACCAATATCGCAGCGGAACATATTGCCATTAAACTTTGCAACTAGTTCAAAGTCACCTTCTACATCCTCATAAGCCGCAACAGGGTAGTGGAAGTCACGGTCATTGGCGTAACCATTAGCTCCTACAGGGCCGCGCTCTGGTAAAATATAGGCATGGCCATAGTTTTCACAAATATAGCCGCGGGCTGTGTCCGTTAATAAATCAACAGCAAATTTAATCCCGCGAGGAATTACGGCAATTTCACCAGCTCGGACTGTTAGTTTTCCACACTCGGTTCTTAGTAATAGTTCACCTTGTTGTGGTACGAACAGCATTTCACCATCAGCATTATAAAAGTAACGGTGTTGCATTGATTTATTGGCTACATAGATATGAATACCTATACCTGTTTGTGCATTAGCACTGCCATTAGCTGCCATGGTGATTAAACCATCAATAAAATCTGTTGGCTGCTCAGGAATTTCAATTGGATCCCAACGTAGCATTGTCGGCGGCGTTGGGACTTCTGTGATAGGAGCGGTACGAATAAGGCCATTGTCTATAGGTGTATAATCACCTTGTACTACTGACGGGCGAATACGATAAAACCAAGTACGGCGGTTATCAGCACGCGGCGCTGTAAATGCTGTTGTGCTGAACTGTTCAGCATATAAATCGTATTTTACTTTTTGAGGGCTGAATTGACCGATAGGTAATGCACCGGGTAATGCTTCGGTTTCGAACTCATTACCAAAGCCTGTCATATATTGTAATTCGTTATTCATCACTAGACTCCTGAAAGGTTTTAGGTAAGATACTCTCATGTGAGACTAAATTCAAACTGCACTGAATTTACTTGTGTAAATAATTTTTGACAGTAGTGAAGCAATGACAACAAAGAAACATCCAACGCTCGATTTACAGCAGTTCTTACCTTACTCATTAACCAATATTGCAATGCAGATGAGTGAGCAATTTAGTGAGCTATATCAAAAGCAGTTTGATTTAACCGTGCCACAATGGCGAGTAATCGCGAACCTAGCTCAATACGGTGAATGCACTGCTAAACAGTTGTGTGATATGGCACAAATGGATAAATCAACGGTGTCCCGTGCAGTAAAGTCGTTATTAACAAGAAACCTTATCGCAGCAAAAGCGAACCCAACTGATAAACGCGCAAACTTGTTATCGTTATCAGAGGCAGGAGTAGGTTTTCATAAACAAATTGTTCCGTTAGCAAACGAATGGCAAGCAAGTTTAGTGAGTGAATTAGATAGCCAAGAAATTAAACAATTTATGAACACTCTTAGTAAGCTTTCCAATTACTTAAATAAAAATGTGTAAATCTGTAATCAATGCATTATAGCAATTGATTTAGGGAATCGATACGTATATGATAATGGCTATCATTTACAATTAGCAATTTGGATGTCTCCTGTTATGAAATTAGCGTTAAACACCGTGAAGACACTAGGTTTAAGCCTAGTATTAGCATCTACTTTTATTGCCCAACCTGTATTGGCAAATGGCCCAATTGGTGAGCACGTTAATCATCTAAAAGAAAATTTAAAAGATTACTCTGATGACGTTGAATGGATGATCAACAAAGTCGATGTCATGGTGAGTGATTACGAAATCAAAGGTGCTAAAGCTGTAAAAAGTGATGACCTAATCGAATACTGGGAATCAGTAAAGTTCCATAGTGCAATTGAAACAAACTATGTACCGGTTTATGCATCAATTTGGCAAAGTATTTATGGCATCAAAATGGCTATTGATGATAAAAAACCTGCAGCTGAGGTTCGCACTCATCAAAAGGCGTTGAATGCCGCCTTGTGGCAAGGTTTAGGAGCTGTTAAACTTGCCGCGGATTTCCAGCAAAAAGGCTTGTTAAAAGCTGTAAAAGCGACTGCTTCAGAAGAAATGACGCAAAGTGCTACCATCGATGAAATCAAACACAAATTAGACCGTGTTGTTGCAAAGTACGCAGAGCGTTTAAGCGATGAAGCAACACAAATCGTACATGATACTTACTTGCATTTATTCGAGGGTGTTGAAGGTACACTTATCGAAAAAGATGCGAAGTTAGTCGAAGTGCTCGAAAAAGATTTTAATGTAACCCTGCCAAAAGCGATTTCTGATAAAGGGTCTGTTGACCAAGTACGTGCAGTGGTTGTTGATATGCAAGAAAAGCTAGATCGCGCTAAGGTGTTATTAGAAGAAGCCGAAAAAGCTCGTAAGGATGTATTTTAGTGAAGCGTAGAACCTTTATTCAAGGACTTGCTGCGTTCGGGGTAGTAGGCGCAATGCCACTACCTCTTTCTCGTGCCTTCGCAGCCAGTGCTGCAAGCCCCGTTTCTGTAAAAGACTTACCCGCCCTTGAGGGTGACTTAACATTATATTTAGGCCGCGGCGAAGGCGGCTTGTACGAAAACGTACTGCAGTCGATCGAAAAGAATAATCCAAAATTGAATTTATCAATTCGCCGTGGTCCAACTGCTGCGCTTGGCAATATGATTGTCGCTGAAGCGAAAGCAGGAGTTAAACGTGCTGATTTATTTTGGGCTGTTGACTCAGGTGCGATTGGTTTAATTACCGACGCGGGTTTGGCTAAACCATTACCAAGTGATTTAGCAGCACAGTTACAGCCACAATTCCGTTACCCTGGTTGGGCACCGGTTACCGGGCGTATTCGAACTCTACCTTATAACACCAAGCGTCTGAGCAAAGATGATATCCCCGACAGTATCATGGCGATTGCTGACAGCGATTTATCAATAGGTTGGGCACCTGCTTACGCATCTTTTCAATCATTCGTAACGGCTATGCGTATTCTTGAAGGTGAAGATAAAACCGCTAAGTGGCTTAAAAAAGTTCAAAAACGTTCGAAAACCTACGCTGGTGAGCTTGGTGTAGTAATGGCAGTTGAACGTGGTGAAGTCGATATTGGCTTTGCAAACCACTATTACACATTACGACTTAAGTCAGGTAAACCAGATGCTAATCTTGACCTTGCTTTTACTAATCAAGATGCCGGTTGTTTAGTTAATGCATCAGGTGTTTTATCGTTAACAGATAACCCTAATGCGATGAATTTTATGCGTTACTTACTAAGTTCTGAAGTACAAGGTTACTTAGCCCGTGAAGCCTATGAAATTCCACTGATCCAAGGCATTGAACAACCAGCTGGCTTACCAGCATTAACGGATGTGTCACCGCCGAAAATCGATTTAACTCAATTGGCAGATTTAAGGCCAACACTCGACCTTATGCGCAGTAGCGGTGTTTTATAATGCGTATACCTGCTTCTTATCCCATGGCGCTGCTTGCAGCGCTTTTGGCGTTAGTGCCAGTTTATATTCTGATCACTTTAGCAAGTGATGCGACTGCTGTATTTGATAGTCATAACTTAAAAATTCTTGGTAACACCTTATCACTTATGGTGTTAACGGTAATAGGCTCTATTTTAATTGGCGTACCACTGGCGTTTATTAGTGCCTATGTTCAACTTCCTTTTAAAAAGCTTTGGCTTGTTCTGTTTGCTGCTCCTCTGGCAATCCCAAGTTATATTGGTGCGTTTACCTTGTATGCTGCATTTGGCCCTGGTGGTGAGATAAATCAGCTGCTCGGCTTCGAAACGCCGCCTATGTATGGGCTAACAGGCGCTGCCATTGTAATGACCCTGTATACGTTTCCTTTTGTAATGCTAACAACTCGATCATCTTTACTTAGCTTAGATGCCAGCATGGTTAATGCTGCACGTACTTTAGGTATGTCGATGACAATGAGTGTATTTAAAGTTATTTTACCTCGGGTTATCAATGGTATAGCGGCAGGCTCTTTACTGGTTGCGCTTTATACCTTATCAGACTTTGGTACACCGGCGATGATGCGTTTAGATACGTTCACTCGGGTTATTTATGTAGAATACAACGCTTTTGGTTTGAGTCGTGCGGCAATGTTATCGCTACAACTGATGGTTATCGTCGGATTTTTATTGTTTATCGAGTCACAAATTAAAACAGCTTCAGAACGCCATGGCCGTTCATTGATGTTATTTCCATCGAATGGTCAAAAAGTTGCGATGTTACTGACATTTTTACCAGTATTGCTACTTGCGATTTGTTTACCTTTGGCAATTTTTTCACTTTGGCTTGCCCGTGATGGAGTTGCAGATTTTGACTTCAGTATTGCTTGGCATTCAGCCTATGCTTCGGGTATTGCTGCTATCGTTGCTGTTGTTGTTGCTGTACCTGTTGCTCATGCAGCGTTGAGTGGAAAAGCAGGGCGTATTATGGAGCGTGTAACTTATTTTGGATTTGGTATTCCGGGTATTGTGATGGGAACGGCATTGGTATATGGCGGTCTACAGTTGCCACTCTTTTATCAAACCTTAGCTCTATTAGTAATTGCTTATGTGCTGCGCTTTTTGCCGCTTGCAGTTGGCTCTGTAAGAACCAGTACTGAGCATCTAGATTCAAGTTTAATAAAGTCAGCACGAGTACTGGGTGCCAGCCCTCGTGAAGCATTTATGCGAATTACTTTACCCTTAACTATGCGCGGTATTATCGCAGGTGCTGCTTTGGTATTTTTAGAATCAATGCGTGAACTTGAAGCAACACTTTTACTTGGCCCAACGGGTTTTGAAACCCTTTCAACATATTTGTGGCGTGTTTATGAAGCCGGTTACTTTGGCCGTGCTGCTATTCCTGGCTTATTGTTGGTAGTGATATCAGCTTGCGGCTTGGCTATAATGCTCTCTGGTGAAAAGCGCAGTCAATTAGAACATTAAGGATCAGTTTAATGCTATCAGTTAGTAAGCTGTCTATCGATTATGGTAGCAATCGTGTGGTAAGTGAACTTAACTTATCACTTGGGGAAAGTGAGATCCTCATGCTAGTTGGTCCAACTGGCTGTGGTAAAAGTACAATTTTACAAGCGTTAGCTGGGCTTATTCCTATTAGCGAAGGCGAAATAAATTTAGGTTCATGGCGAGCTACGCCAAAACTAAAAGTTCCCCCGGAAAAACGTAAAGTAGGAATGGTGTTTCAAGATTTTGCCCTTTTTCCACATTTAACTGTTGAACAGAATATTTGCTTTAGACTTAACGATACTTCTAAAGCCGATCATTGGATAAAGCTACTAGGTCTTGAAGCATTTCGAAATAAAAAGCCGGCAACCTTATCTGGTGGTCAAAAGCAGCGTGTCGCACTCGCTCGAACTCTTGCTCATGAACCAGACTTTGTTTTACTTGATGAACCATTATCTAACCTAGATGCAGCTCTAAAAGATACTCTTCGATGGGATATTAGAAATGCTTTAAAGGCTGCAGGTGTTCCCGCTATTTGGGTGACCCATGACCAAGAGGAAGCCTTATCTGTCGGTGACCGTGTAGGGGTGCTTAAAGAGGGGATAATTCAGCAAATTGATACTCCTGAGCGTTGCTTTAGCTTGCCAAGTAATCGTTTTGTGGCACGCTTTTTAGGTGAGGCAAGTTTCATTGCCGGTAATTGTGTAGGTGATACAGCCACAACAGATATAGGCAATGCACCAGCAATCAAAATAGATCATGATGCAGCAAAGGTTGATGTATTGTTGCGCCCTGATGATGTGCATCTAATTAATAATGCTAATACAAATAACGGTGAAGTGACCTGGGTACGTTATGAGGGTGGCAGCCGATTATGCGCTGTTAAACTTGCATGCGATACTGTGGTGACAAGCCGTGTGAGCCATGAAGTGATAGTGCGCCCGGGTGATGCTGTGCATGTTTCAATCAATACAACCCATCCACTTGCGGTTTACGCAGCTTAAATAAAACTTTGTGTGCAGGTCAAATTGGCCTGCATTTTCATATCAGGGTAGGTCGGGCTTTAGTCCGTGATCATTCAAGTTTAAAGATTTGTCGCCATAAATGACGACTTACATAACAACGCTGGATCGAGTTTAACATCAGCCCTCAGCCATCAAACGCGATATAAAATCGCTACTAGCAACTTGCTAACTTTACTCTTGTTGCTTGCTAACTTTCCCCTAGTAACCTGTTACTCGCTCACTTTCTGCCAAACGTAAAAAGCCCGCCAGTAGGGGCGGGCTTTTGCTTTATAACAAGGTTAACTCGTTATTAGAATGTGTAACGTACACCTACACGCATTTCCCAAACTGATGCGTTGCTTTGTGTTGCAGTTTTACCATTGTTAGGGCTAAAGTTTGAGTAAACGTAACGACCTTGGTCATCGATTGATGTTTTAATCATACGGTTACCAACGAAGTTACCTTTCTTAAGTACACCCCAGTCATCGTTTAACATGTTAGTTAAGTTATCGATAACGAAGAATACTTCACCTTTGTGACCAGCCATAAAGCCAGGTAACTCTTGAGTCACTTTAAAGTTAACTTTCGTGAACCAATCAGCGTTTTGGCTGTTACGGCCAACGATTTCACCGCGCTCAAGGCCTTGAGCAGAAATCCACTCGTTAAACTCATTAATTTCATCAGCAGTCATATCATAAACAACGTTAGGGTCATTTACTTCAGGGATATACATTAGCTGACGGCTACGGTTTGAGTTGCTATCACCCCAAACTTTGTCACTACCGTTATATGTGTAGCTGTAAGGTAGACCTTTGTACGTTTCACTGAATAGGTTGAAACGTGTGCTGTAACCATCAAACAACTCAGTTGTGTAACCTAATGTCATAGTAAAGCGATGTGGGATCTCGTAATCAGATGTGCGTGCACCCGGGTTAGTTGGATCGTATGTCGCCATGTTACCGTAGTTAGAGCTAGCTACAGAGCTAGTCATTGGGTTAACATCTGTCGAATCTGTGTAAGCGTAAGCTAGTTGTACGCTAATACCGTTATCAAAACGCTTGCTCATTGCAGCAGAAATGATATGAGACTCACCACTGTCGCCACTCACATTAGTAAGTAATAAGTCCCCGCTACGGCCTTCTTTAGACTTAAGAATTGGACGACCATCAAACGTTGTTTCACCAGAATCTTGCAACGCGATGTCTTGGATAATTGCAGCATCTTTACGTTTAGTGAATAAGTAATCTAGAGAGAATACATACTCATCTTCAGTTGTGTATGTTGCACCTACTGAGTATTTCCACTCTGAAGGCATATCGAAGTCAGGGTCAACAGCATTTACAGATGAGTCACCCGCGCCAATTGTTGTATTAGCAACTTCATCAAACATATCTTGTGGCACTTCGTAACCTGGTGTACCACCATTCACTGTCGGTGTATTGAATAAATCAACATCTTCACGGTAAGTACCAATGTTTGTGATACCGTCGTTAGAGTATGAGTTAGATAACCAAACATTCGGGTTACCACCAGAGAATAGGCCAACACCTGCACGTACTTCTAATGCATCTGTTGCATACCATTCAAAACCAACACGTGGTTGAATTAAATCGATACCGTCGAATGTTGCTTGGTTACTAAAACCATAACGATTAGTGAAGTTTTCATTGTAGTTAGGATTGTCGTCACTTGTGTATTTGTCGTAACGAAGACCAAATGTTAATGTCGCATCTAAATCTGTGAAGCTGTACTCATCTTGAACATAGAAAGTGTGTTGAGCATATGAGAAGCTTGCAGCAGCATCAGTTGGGTTGTTAGTACCAGCAGCATTGTTATAGTAAATACGTGCAGCTTGACCAGCTTCAAAATCATCTACAGAATCAAAACGCCACTCACCTTGAGTTTGCTGTACGAATTGGTTAAATACGTCTAGCTTTTCGTACTCATAACCACCAGTAATCGTATGTTGATCAAGGTAATATGTACCAGCAACTTTTACAGTTGTTGTTTCATAGTCTAGGTCGTTTGATTGACGAGAGTCATCTGGACCGATATAGATAGTACCACCACCAGCAGCATCAATTTGCATTTCACCAAAGCTGCTCGCTGCATCTAAAGATTGCACAGTTGCATCTAGCTCTGATTTACCTAGGCGAACTTCAGTTGAGAAGTTGTCTGACCAATCTGAGTAAAGTGAACCGATGATTGATGTAAACTCAGCACCTTGCTTGAAGAAATGGTTTTCTAAAGCTACTGTATCGCTGTATGCATCTGATTGAGATAGCGTGAAAGCGTCATTGTAGTTATAGATTAAGTTTGCACGGTGATCGTCATTGATGTTCCAGTCTAACTTAACTAAGATTTTCTCATCTTCAACTGGTGCGCTCGATGGCATGCCACCTGCGTCATAACCGTAAACATCTTGAGCGATTTGTTGTACACGAGCTACGTCTGCAGCTGAAACACTACCTGTATTTAAACCGCCGTATTCGTACTGTTTAACACCTTCAACTTTCTCATAAGATGTGAATAAGAAAAGGTTATCTTTAATTAGTGGTAAACCAACGTTGAAGCCGTAACGTTTTTCAGTGTAATCACCGTTATCGTAGTCTTCACCTTCAATTTTATCGCCTTTCATTGAATCATTTGTGTAATCGAAGAAAACACCACCGTGTACTTCGTTACCACCAGATTTAGTAACAGCATTGATATTACATGATGTGAAACCACCATATTGAACATCAAAAGGCGCTAGTTCAACGGCAACCTGCTCGATTGAATCGAAAGAGAAAGGAGCACCGATTGTTGGGTAACCGTTTGAGCTTAGACCGAAGTTATCGTTCATACGAACGCCGTCTAGCGTTAAGCTGTTGAAACGTGGGTTGCCACCACCACAGTTGATTGAACCGCGGCTATCATCGATTGTTACGCGTGGGTCGATACGAATGATATCTTTTAAGTCACGGTTGATAGCTGGTTGGTTTTCTAAATCTTCAAGTGTGAAAGTCGCAGCAGGACCTGTACCACCAGACATACGGCTGATAGGACGACCTGTAACAACGATTTGTTCGATGTCTGATTGCGGCTCTAACGTAACATTAACAGGGTAGTCAGCACCAACTTGTAGGTTAATATTGTTGAAAGTTTGATCTGCAAATACGTCAGAATCAACAACAACGCGGTAAGGACCACCTACGCGTAGGCCTTTAGCTGTGAAGTAACCCGCATCGTTCGTTTCAGTTTCTTTAGTTGAACCTGAAGGTAAGTGAACGATAGTAATCTTAGTGCCAGCAGCAGGGTTGCCGCTAGGACCTTTGATTTGACCCTTGATAGCAGATGTTGTTTCATTTGCTAACGCTGCACCACTCACACCAACACATGCTGCAATAGCAAGTGATAGAGCTGTTTTGCGGAGTTGGATTTTCATTATGTTATTTCCCGTGTTAGAGGTTATGTTTCATTTATAGTTTGCTGTCAGTTGGCATCTTAAGTGCCTTTACTAACGGTTTTGCTGATTTATCAAATAAACTATTTAATAAACCGGCCAATCTTATCCCGCCTTGCTGTAGGCGAGTTTTAACAATTGGTAAGTTTTTATAGATATAACTATAACTTACGTTTGTTTCATTTTCTTTATAGATTGAATTTGCAATATTATGTGATTCGATTAACCAATCGCTAGGTGAACTGGTAAGGTAGTCCATTATCAACGCTTGATTTGTTGTATTTATAAATTGCGCAAATTCAGTATAGGACAAATTTTCATTTTCAATGAGTTTTGAGTCCCATAGGCTATGTAAATTGGTATCTTGCCCGAAGAATGTGACAGAAATATTGTTGCCGCCACGATCTTCACTGCGACCTGCATGGAATGGTTGGTGACTATCACCAACAAGATGAACTAAAAAGCGTAAAGCAAACTGTTTTTCTGCAAGTGATGCTTTTTGGTTTTGTAAAACTGAAATTGAATATTCCATCCCTTCAAGGATGTCAGACACTGTGTCTTTATTGTGGTGGGCATGAGAGTCGAAATGGGGATCAGCATCACCATCTTTGAAATTGATGTAATGCCAGCGAGATGACTTTTTTTGCCAAAATTGCTCAGGGGCAGAGCGCATTTCATCGGCCCAAGTGGCAATTTGAGGGAGTGACTCGCCATCAAGTAAAGGAATTAATGCTTGCCTCGTGGTGTCAGTAATATGCTTAGATGCAATTTCACCAACAATACGATGACCATTTTGTCCCCATGCATTAGCCGGAGTACTTAACACCGCTGAAATAACAGGTGTCGATAACAGCAACATCTTTATTGTTTTTTGTAACATTGACTCAGTGTCCAAAAATGAATGTGCCCTGAAGCACGATTACTTGGTGCTAATTCTCCTGAATTTTAAAACAAATAGAAAGGACTCAATAAGATTCATAATTTCTTGTTCATATATGTTTAAAAACAATGAGTTATTTATTTCAGGTAAAATTACCTGTTGTAATAAGTAAGAATAATTGTTCAAATAGAGGCAAGGGTGCGTTGTTGGCTATAAAAATTGAATTTAAGAACAATACTAATAAAAAAATCTTTGATTGTTACATTTTTGTTTCTGTCGTTTGGCTTGTTTTGTTTTGTGGGAATTTTACAAGCAAATAAGCCTATATCTGATATCGATACGTTTATTGAAACTTCTTTTCAATGTGATACTAAATCTGAGGTTAATCTTAATGAACTTGTCGTATATTCATCTGGTAAACGGCTAGCTGAAGATGTCGCGTTTTCATTATGTCAAGACGACACTATCAGTAAGCAATATGGCAAGGTTATCTCTTATTGGGGTTACAAGACATCTGATACAGTTGAGTTTTTGGGTAAAGGATTAGCAGATTTGATCCTCGCAAAAGAAAACTTAATTAACGCTTTTATGGCAGAATCAACTTACAACTATAAAGCCGTTGTTGGTTTTCCTGATTACACCGCCTACTTTATTTCAAGCAAAGAAAAGCCGCGGCTAGATAAAAGTTATTTTCTTGACAAACGAATTGGCCTTTTAGATTACCCTACAAGCCGTTCTGGTCATATTTTGCCAAAACAGTTGTTCAAAAAGTTAGATATAAATTTAGAGAACTTAGACATTACCTATGCTGGCTCTCATTCAGAGCTGAGAGAATTACTAGCAAGCGGTAAAGTTGATCTAATTTCTTCTTATTGGCAAGACATAGACCAGCAACGTTTTTCAATCAATTATATTACTCCCATCAGTGACAACATTAGTGGCAGCCGTTGGTACCTTAAAATGCAAGACGAAAACACAGATCTTCTCTGTGCTGTTCAAAAACGTTTAATTGATTTAGCGCATGACCAAAATTCTCATTATTTCAATCACGTTCAATCATTCTTTAACTGTAAAACGCAACACTCGATGCGAATAAATGCTGAGGTAAACAATGCTACCAATTAGAGTAAAGCTAATTTATGGTTGTTTATTCTTTGTTATTTGTTTGGTCTTATTTGGTAGCTATATTCTTGTAAAAGCGGTTAAGTCAACAGAGAATAATCAATTAAGCTTGGCAAATATAGAGAAGCGAATCGCCTTAGATTTAACGCATTTAAACCTTCCTGATGACTTTTTAAAGCATTCTGGTAGTAAAGAGGCTGTTATTGACTACCTTGCTAAGCTTAATTCGCAGCTCAAAGAAACCCCGATTTTTGTTTATTCCATCGAAGGAATTACAGAGTTTCCAGCAAGAGCAGATCTGATTGAAAAGCAACTTCAAACACCACAAAAAGTTTTTACTATTAGTTTTGTTATTAATAACAATATTTTAAATAAAAATGATATTGCAGTATTTATTTTGGTATGTTTGTTTTCACTTGCGATTAGTTATTTAGTCTTCTTAAGTGAACGCACAAAATTACAAGTAGCAAAACAAGTTCCCGAACCTGAATCGAATAGTAAAACAAAACCTATTTTGATTGTCGATCTTCAAAATAAAACGTTGGCAGCAAATTGTAGCCCTGATAAACCTGTTGCATTAGCCAATAAGCCGTTATGTTTTTATTTGGCTTTGGTTGAGTTTTGTACTGAAAATCCTGATGTAGTGCTCAATCAGAATAAGGATGTTCCTGAAGAGTTACTTACACTTGCTAATAAGTATTTTTACCGGTTAGTTGAATTAGGTCATACAGTTCGGAAAAGACCAAATTTTACCAATAGTTTAGAAAAAACCTTGAGTGAAATCCGCGCTGCGCTTGATGATGTTTGGCAAGATCAACCAGAAGTTAAAGATGTTTATTATCCACCGAAAGCGCATGGTGAAGGTTCGCGTTCACGTTTACATCATTATGGATTAAAGAACATAACGTTAGAAGATATTGAAGTGATAGGTAAGTAAAACTAAAAAAGGGAAGTCATTGACTTCCCTTTTTACTTTTAATTTGTTTATTTAGGCGCGAAATCGGCCGCTTTAATAGGACTATTTTGCTCAAAGAAACGTTTTAATGCCTGTGCGTCAGTATCATCTGTACTGACAAAGCCTTCTTTGTTTGTAAGAGTAGGGTAGCCATCACCACCTGAGGCGTTGTAGCTGTTAATACTCATACGATATGTTTTAGTCATATCAAGTGGTTTACCAGCAATTTTAACATCAGATAATGTGTCGTTTTCACGCTTAAAGCTTAATTTATAATATTGCAAGTAAGCACCTGAATCAGGTGGGAAAGAAGTTACAACAGATAGGTAATCAAATAATGCCTTCCCGGTCATATCAATATAGGTGATACGGTTTTTAAAAGGGTGAACTTTTAAAATGTCTTTATAGCTCACATCGCCAGCTTGAATGCTATCACGAATACCACCGCCACTTATTATACCAAAATCAGCACCAACAGATTGCATTTGTGCAGCAATTATTACCCGTGCTAGGTTTACTTGCTCGTAACGAACTTTGTTACGGTCACCCTCTAGCTTTTCATCAACTGCACCAATCTTTCCAGCAATTTGCGCTGCCCCTTTTGCTTGATAAACCGCAAGTACATCTTGTAAGTTTTTGTTTGGTTCGATGTAATCAGCTGCCAACTTTTTATTGCCGTTTTCATCATTGATATAAAGATTTACCGGAATCAGCGCGTAATTAAGTAGTGTTAGTTGACCATTTTCTAATTTGAATTCAGCTTTACCAACATATTTACCCCACTCATGTGCTTGCATGATCCAAGTACCATTTTGTTGATCTGGCTTACACTCTTTGCCTGGTATAAAACTCTCATCTGCGACGTTGGCCTCTTTCATACAGACCGGTTCTTGTGAATGCCCACCAACAATTATGTCAAGTGTACCCTTTGGTAGGTTACGAGCCATTGTTACATCACCCGGTGCATTAATACCAAAGTTTGCATCAACATAATGGCCCATGTGTGTAACTGCAATAGTGATATCAGGGTTGTATTGTTTATCGATTTCAGGAGCTAGCTTTGCTGTAACTGCTGTTGGGTCTTTAAACTCGAGGTTGCCAATATATTGAGGGTTACCTATTTTAGCTGTATCTGTGGTTGTTAAACCGATTACAGCTATTTTTAGGCCATTCTTCTCAAAGATCTTATATCCTTGATAACGTGTCTCGCCAGTTGCCTTATCTATAATATTGGCAGATAAAAATGGGAAGTTAGACCATTTTTGTTGTTGATCAAGTACTGCCAGTGGGTTATCAAATTCATGATTACCTATAGCCATGGCATCATAACCAATGATAGACATACCTTTAAAATCAGGCTCTGCATGCTGTAAGTCAGACTCAGGAATACCTGTATTGATGTCGCCACCTGAGAGTAATAATACTGCATGACCTTTTGCTTTAGCATCAGCTCTTAATTGATCAATTAAGGTCTTACGAGCTGCCATACCATACTCGCCTTGCTCATTGTGCCAAAAGCGACCATGGTTGTCGTTTGTATGGAGTAATGTGAGGTATTGTACTGAATCAGTGTGTGTAGAAGAGCTGCAAGCCGCTAAGGTAAGCAGTAAAAAAGAAGATAAAAAAAAGCGCATAATTGTTTGCCTGTTAAAAGCAGTAGTTAATTAAGCGCTTAGTTTAAACGACTTATATTTAAATTAAATGTCTTTTATAGATTTTTATTGCTATTTTCGGTATTCAATTGTCCAGTCGCAGCGAGTTGCCTACGAATTAACTCTTGTTCTGCATAATGTGATTTTTGATGGTTATTACCAACCATCCAGTTTAAGAAGCTCGCTGGTAATTTACTATACGGCTCACCTTGGTGTAAGCCAAAATCGCATATTGCGTTTTCTTCATTCGCCATGGTTTATTCCTGTGTGTTCTTTGTTGTCATGCAAATACTAACAAACTCAGTGTATTTGATAAGACGATTTTGATTTAAGATTTATATTTTTTATAACCATAATGAATACGCAGTGTAAATAAATGTAACTAACTTGTAATTGATTTGGCGCGTTTTGTGTAACTATTTTGTTTGCTATTTAAGCGCCTAGCGTTTTTGTTTAGTCTTGCTGCAGTTTTAGAATAAAAATATCAGGAAAGATAAAAAATGAAAAAATATTTAATTGCCTCTGTGCTTTGTGCTGCAAGCTACAGCGCCAACTCAACTATCATTGAAATGCAAACTAACCAAGGCACGATTACAGTTAATCTATTTGATCAACACACCCCCATAACTGTAGAAAACTTTTTAAACTATGTAGAAGAGGGCAATTATAATAGTAGTGTCATTCATCGCTCTGTTGAGAATTTTGTTTTACAAGGCGGAGGATTTAAATTTGATTCTGATTTTAAAGCTATTGAAACAAATGACGCGATAAAAAATGAGCCTAAACTATCTAATGTGAAAGGCACCATTGCGATGGCTAAGCAAGGTGGTAATGCAAATAGTGCAACTAGCCAATGGTTTTTCAATTTAAAAGACAATAGCGCTAATTTAGATCTTCAAAATGGTGGTTTTACTGTGTTCGGTCAAATTACTGCTGAAAGCCAAATGGTGTTAGATAAAATCACTGAACTCACACACTGTGGTGATATTCCTGTTGTTGGTTTAAATAACGATCAATGTCCAACAGATACCTCAGGCTTTAATGGTGAGAATTTAGTAACTATTAATAGTGTGGTTATTCTTGACGATGATCCGAACTCTTCTCAATTATTAAAACCAAAAGAAAACACGCTGATCAAACAAGATAAGCCATCAGGTGATTTAGACAGTGGCTCAGGTGGTAGTATGGCGTGGATGCTGTCTTTACTAGCATTGTTTGGCTTTTGTCGTCGTAAATAATTCCAACCAACAAAGTATACCCAAACCACCTCAAGATGCGAGTTGCAGTTGGAATTAAAAGCGATTTAGGCAAGGCATTGATTGCAAGTAATAGTGGTTCTATTGTTAAAATCAATAACGCAGTATAAATCGCTTTTAAACCAACCCTTTGGGCGCTTCACAGGCACTTACTCTCATCGTTGTTACTTCTTAAAAGGGGATGCCATTCTTGCAAAGTAACGCCTTGATATTAAGCTCCTGTGAAACGCTGAATTCTGCATCTTGAGGTGGCTTGGGTATATATAAGGCGCTTAAAAGCGCCTTATTTCTTAGTATTACTAAGTATTAAAAGATTGTTATTAATATCAGTACCCACATAATCAGCATAATAAAGCTACTGATAACAAAGCTATAATATCTAGGCTTTAACGTATTAGAGGTTAAATGTATAAAGCTATGGATTATGCGCAAAACGACATAAGCCCAAGCAAAGCCAACAAAAACAGTACCTACAGCATTTAGTTGTAGTGCAGTTAAACACGCAATAAAAAACAGTACAGGCATTTCGAACTGATTTATAAAGTTACGATCTGCAACACGCACGTGCGCACCTGCTTTTTCTAAATCCATTGTTAGAAAGTCTTTCATTTCTATGGTTTTTTTCTTAGCCGCGCTAAAGCGGCGCTTGCCCATAATGTACATTACTATGAATGTAAGTAATACCTGAGTAAACATCGCTACGATTAGCCACTTTTCCATAACTCACCCTTTTATATTGTAATTATTATGATTATTAGCCTTTTGTATTGCTTTTTCACAATGTGTTACAAACTTTTAGTGTTAGTCTGTTAAAAAGCATTGAATTGCGGCTGATGAAAACTCATCATAAATAAAAATTGATTCAATATCTAATGGATACATAATAATGAAAAAAATAATGGGCCTTAGTGCAATCGCATTTGCTGTGTTAGCTGGGTGTTCTTCAACATCTACTATGACTTCATCTACAGCTAATAGCAGTCTTATACCTGATTCTTTGGTTGTCAGTCCAAACGATGCCCGGGAATATAAAACACTAAAACTAGATAATGAGATTGATGTTATTTTAATCTCAGATCCGAGTGTAGAAAAGTCAGCAGCTGCACTTAGTGTTGGTGTCGGTTTACTACACGACCCTATGTCGCAACAAGGTATGGCACATTATCTTGAACATATGCTTTTCCTAGGTACAGACCGCTATCCTGATACCAAAGGTTACAGTGACTTTATGACCAAAAACGGTGGTGTGCACAACGCTTACACTTGGTTAGATATCACTAATTATATGTTTAAAGTAAATAACGATGCCTATGATGAAGCATTAGACCGCTTTTCTGACTTTTTTAAAGCACCTAAGCTTTACCCTGAATACACTGATAAAGAAAAAAATGCGGTTAATGCTGAATGGTCGATGCGCCGTGAAATGGACTTTTTTGGACAATTTAAATTAGCACGCAAGATGATGGGAGACCATCCTGCAAACCGTTTCTTAATTGGTAACCTAGAAACGCTAGGTGATAAAGAAGGCAGTGATTTACATAAAGAAACGGTTGCTTTTTATAATAAATACTATTCATCTAATATCATGAAAGTGGCGATGATTTCTAACCGTCCGCTAGCTGAAATGGAAGCAAAAGCTAAACAGTATTTTGCAGATATCGAAAATAAACATATCGAAAAACCAACAGTAACAGATAAACTTGATTTTGATAAAGTCGGTGGCAAACGTGTTTACTATTCACCAAATGAAGATGTTAAACAATTACAACTTGAATTTACAATCACCGATAACAGTTCACAGTTTGCAGTTAAACCTAATCGCTTTGTGTCTTACTTGTTAAGTAATGAAATGCAAGGCAGCCCGGCACAAATATTACGCGATAAAGGCTGGGTATCACGTTTATCTGCTTCTGATTCACCTACACAATATGGTAACTACGGCAGCTTAACAGTAAGTATTGAACTAACTGACGCAGGCATGCAAAACCGTGAAGAAATTGTTGCTATGGTAATGCAGTATATTGCGTTAATTAAAGAGCAGGGTGTTGATAGCAAGTATTTTAATGAAATTCGTACTTCGTTAAACAATGAGTTTCAATTTCTTGAAAAAGGTGATGAGTTTGGCTACGTAAGTAACCTTACTGATAGTATGCAAAAGTTCCCAGTGAACAACGCAATTAATGCACCTTACTATTATGCAAAGTTTGATGCTGACGCTGTGCAAAACGTGCTTTCACAGTTAAACGAAGAGACGCTACGTATTTGGTATATTTCAAAGCAAGAAGAGACAGACTCGCAGCTACATTTTTACGATGGTAAATATCGTATTGAAGATATCAGCGACGAAGAAGTTGCAAGCTGGAATAAACCAAGCGAATATGCTTTAGCTTTACCTACTGTAAACCGCTTACTGCCAGAAAGTTTTGCTATTAAGACCGCGGAATTTAAACAGCAAGCACATCCTAAACTGGTCTTTGATAAGCAAGGTGTCAAAGTTTGGCGCCAAGCAAGTCAGCAATTTGCTGAGCAACCTAAAGGGCTTGTTGAAGTTTACATTAACACACCTGATGCATTAGTTGATGTTAAAGCACAGGTACTTTACTCAATTTGGGCTGATCTGTATAACTTAGAGCAAAGTAAATTAAGCACTGAAGCGGCTGTAGCAGGTATGAGTTTGGGGTTACAGCCAAGCAATGGTCTTATATTATCACTGAGTGGTTTTACAGATAAGCAAGACGTATTATTGGCTCAGGCGCTTGAAAATCTGACTTTAAATGTATCAGAAGATGGTTTTGCACAAGCGATTGACCGTTATAAGCGTGATTTACTAAATCAACAAAAGCAATTTCCTTTCTATCAAGCATTTGGTGAATATTCTAAGCTTACACGAAGTGGTAAATTTGATACCGAAACCTTAATTGCGGCGGCAGATACGCTAACCCTTGCTGATTTTACTGCTATTAAGCAATCAACTCTTGCTGCAAATGATTTACGTGTATTCACGTTTGGTAACTACAACCAAAATGATGTTGAATCTATTGCTAATAAGCTAACAGCTATATTACCTAAGGCTCATAAATCTACTGAGTTTGCTCGCAGCAAAGCCTGGTTGCCACAAATAGGTGAACGTATTGTATTGCAAAAGGATATTGATGTAGCTGATGTAGCGATTATCGATATGGTTGTTCATCCAACACCGGGTTATAAGCAAAAGGCTCAAGCGCAAGTGTTACAAAGCCACTTCAGAACGATTGCTTTTGATAAGCTTCGTACCGAAGAGCAGCTTGCTTATGCTGTTGGTGCGTTAGCCCGTCCGATTGAAGATTACTCTGCACTAGGTCTTTATATCCAAACACCAGTTAAAGGCCCTCAAGAAATGCAAGCACGCTTTGATGAGTTTAAAAAGCAATACGCAGTAGAGCTTGATAACATGACAGAAGAAACATTTTCACAACTTAAAAATGCAACGCTGGTATCTTTAAAAGAGCAACCTAAGAATCTAAGTGATGAAATGTCACCACTTATCACAGATTGGTATCGTGAAAACTTTAACTTTGACTCTAAAGAAAAGCTTATTGCTGAAGTTGAAAAAGTAACCTTGGCTGATTTGAAAGATTATTACAAGAAAACCATGCTGAACAGTGAAGCACCACGCTTGAACATTCAAATGCGTGGTAGCAAGTTCGCTGATAAGCCATTTGCAGATCTTAAAAATCAAACAAAAGTTGAAAACTTAGAAACTTATTACAAAGGAATTAAATTCCAAAAGTAACTTATTAGTTGATAAACAAAAGCCCAAGCAATTGCTTGGGCTTTTTAATTTAGGCGATGAACAAAAACCCTATAAATGCAGCGGTTGCCGCCAGTAAGGTGTAAGGTAATTGAGTAACCGCATGGCTGACTAAGTCACACCCTGAGCCTTGTGCAGCAAGTACTGTGGAGTCAGAATAAAAGCATGCTTGACTACCAAACGATGACGCCGACAACAAAGCACCAATTACTAGAGGAATGTTGGCATCAATTGCATAAGCCAGTGGCATCACAATTGGAATAGTTACTGCGAAAATCCCCCAGCTAGAACCCGTTGCAAAAGCAAGTACTGCCATTGCTAAAAACACCACGGCAGGTAGGTATTGTGCTGTCATATAAGGGCTTAAAGTATTAATGACATATTGCGGAAGCATTAATTGGTCACACACATCTTTAAATATAAAGGCCGCAACGACAGTACCAATTGCTGGGATCATACTTTTAAAACCATCTAACATACGCTCCACTAGTTCTGACAATGTCATTAGTTTTTGCAACATATAGAACGGTAACACCACAGCAAAGGTTGCAAGCAATCCTTTATATACGTCAATGTCGAAATAAACAGTAAACGCAACAAGTAAAATAATCGGCACTAAAAAGTTATAGAGTTTGCCATTGGATGCTGCTGTTTCAAAGTTCTCTTCTGCGGCTTTAACAGCGTATTCATCCGCTGTTTGTACATCGGTGTATTGGCTATTTGAGATCTCGATTTGATTATTCATTGCACGTAGTTGTGCCTTTTTCATCGGCCCAAAAGCAGGGATCACATTTAAGCTGACAAGCAATACAACAAGTACTGCAAACCATGCGTACAACATATAAGGGATTGCTTCGATGTATACGGCAATACCTTGGCCTTCTGCTGCAACATTGTTATCGACTAATAGGCCACCAAAAAATACCGCCCATGTAGAGAGTGGTACAAGAACACAGATAGGTGCGGCAGTTGAGTCAACAACATAAGCTAGCATTTCGCGGCTAATTTTAAACTTATCGGTGATACGCTTCATGGTTTCACCAACCGTTAATGCATTGAGGTAATCATCGATAAAAATAATCACACCTAACACAAAGGTCATTAGCAAAGATGAGCGTTGACCTTTGGCAAACTTTAACGCTAATTCAGCAAATGCACTTGCTCCACCGGTTCTTACCAATAAGGCAATCAAGGCACCAAACCCGCCACAGACTAAAATTAGCCAGGCAATGGTTTCATCCTGCATCACTTTTAACGATATATCAGCAAAGTTTGACAGTATAGCTGTTGGCCCAAGCATGGCTAAACCAAACAAAGCTCCAACAAGTAAAGATAAAATAGGGCGGCGTAAAAACACGGCCAAAACAACCACCAATACTGGCGGTAGTAAACTTAACGCAGAAGGTTCTTGCATTATATTTTTCACACAGTTAAGCAATGCGAGATTGCTTACAGAAATCCGAAGTCTATCGACTCAAGTAACTGCTTTACGCGAACACACTTTTATGGACCCTGTAGGGAAAGTGCCTGCGTTGGCTGGCGCCAGACAGTATAGAGGGTATACTGCTTTTGTTTTGCCCAAAACATCGAAAGAAAAATAATCTTGAATATAAATTTAGTCAATAAGAATTTTTATTGCGATGATAATTATTTTACACTCTTCAACGGTGTTACTTTTTTAATTTAATTAAGCAAGGGTTTATGGCATTTTCAGATACATACAGACTCAGTAGTCACGCGGTTATAACTAACAACCAAGGTCAAGTGCTATTACTTAAAGCTAATTATGGTCAAAAAAGTTGGGGATTACCTGGCGGCGCTTTAGATAAAGGCGAAACAATTCATCAAGCGTTACTTCGCGAATGCCAAGAAGAGCTTAATAGTGAGGTAGATATCGCTTATTTAAGTGGTGTTTATTATCACACTGCATTTAATTCTCATGCGTTTATTTTTCGAGCATATCTGCCTAATGATGCCCAGATAGTGTTGAGTAATGAGCATACTGAGTATGCTTATTTCGCCATTGATGAGCTCTCAGCAGTGCAAAAAGAGCGTGTTTTAGATTGTCTTAATTTTACCAATGATGTGGTAAGTAAGGTATTTTAATATATGACGAATATATATTTACGTGCTGGCCTGCCTGATGATGCGGCATTTATTGTTGAGCTTTTGAACCAAGTAACATTTTTAGAGCATATCGGAAATAAAAATATAAATACACCAGCACAAGCAGAGCATTATATTCAACAAACCTTTATAAATAGTCACCAGCAATATGGCTTTGGTAGTTATATTGTCTGTTTAGCTAATGGTACACCGGTTGGTATGGTGGGGCTGTTTCAGCGTGATGCATTAGCTATTCCTGATTTAGGGTTCGCGTTGTTAGCCAACTATGAAGGTAAGGGCATTATTACATCGGCAGCTAGGTTGTTGATGGCCAAAAAACACGTATTAGATCTTGGGGTGCTTGCAGCAATAACCTCGCAAACAAATATTGGCTCGCAAAAGGTACTACAAAAACTAGGCTTTGAGTTTATAGGCGATGTCATCATTAACGATGACAATCAGCCACTTAAACTCTTACTAAATAGCAAGCTTTGACACTTCGTTTGCAACTTGTTTGTTAACCTTTAGCCAAGTTGACTCAAGGGTGGCTACAAGTCCCTCGTAATCACTTGCTTGTAAAGGTGTAAGCTCATTGAAGTAATTGACCGCCTTCAACTTTCTGCCAGATTCAGGAGTTGTATAGTACAAGCGCCAAAGCCCTGCAATATTGGCATTACCTTGCTCATCACCGTTAAAGTGATGTAGCTCATACTCTAATTCATAAAAGCTTTGCTGGTCTAAATCGGTGATCACAGGTAAGCCTTTTATAACCATCCAATTATCAAGCTCAGTGTAAAGTTGTTGATGAGCACTGGCAGTTAACATCAAATCAGGAGATTCACTCCATAAATGATAGTTAGCAGCATTCACTCTGTTGTTATCAAGCACCATGGCGATACCACGATTATTTAGCGCACCACGTAACTTTACTGTGTTAATTCTGAGCTGAGCTTGGGTATTCTCCGCTAAGCGTTGCATTGCCACTATCGGCTGCGAAAATTGATAATACTCAATGGTTGAGAATGAAGTTTGGCTACAGGCCGAAAGTAACAGCACTGATGCAATTGAAGCACAGAGTTTAAAGTTCATTATTGTTTCCTCGGCGTTGGATCTGCAGGTAGCTCTTTATCAAAGATCAACATATTCGGTTGCTGGTTTAAACCACGTGTAAGTGGTTGTAGCTCTTCACTTAAACGTTTAAATTCAGACAAGGTTGTTTGTAATTGCTCATGGAATGTTGATCCTTGTTCGTAACTTGCCATAGTTTTTTCAAATTGCTTCATTGTCTTATCGAACTGTTGCATGCTTTTGGTCATCTCAGCAAAGTTGCGATTAATATCACCCGGTAAGTCTTGAGTATCTTGTTTATTAAGCAATTCACGCATGTCATGTGCAAGTGCTTGGTATTCTGCAAAGGTCGTTTGCATTTGTGCCAAACTGTCTTCGATTTTGAGATTATTGACTTTATTTAATACATCAGAGACTTGATCAGCAATGACGGTAATTCCACTTGAAACACTCGGGAATACTGTATAGTCAGCAATAGTTGTTAATTCTGCAGGTTCAGCATTATCATAAATGTCCAAGTCCACATACACTGCACCTGTTAATAAGTTTCCTGGCTTTAATGAGGCTCTTAAACCACTTTTAATCCAGCCATCTAAACTTGACTGCCAGAACTCTCTGGCTGCAACATTGTCATGGTAGAGTCTTCCATACTCAATTTTAATCAGCGCTGGCACTGCAGTGTTATCGACCCTAAAGTGGGCTGGTTTGCCATTTATAATGACATTTGCAGGTGCTTCAACAACAGTACCGATGCGCATCCCTCGATATTCAACTGGCGCACCAGGACGTAATCCACGAATTGATTGTTCAAAGTCAATTAGATAATAATCAAAGTCATAAAATCGCTCTTCAAGAGCAGCTTTGTAGCTATTACTTAGTGAGAAGCTATGGCCATTTGTGGCAATTTCCCCCGGTTTCTGTTGCTCAGGAATACCAACAGAAATCCCCCCTTTAAGTAACTTACTCAAAGAGCCCGTATTGACATTAATACCATCGGCAGACAAATCAATTTGTATACCTGAGTTAACCCAAAAGATAGAATTAAGCGTGATCAGGTTTTGATAAGGCTCATTAATGAAAATACCATATTTCATGGCTTGATTTTTCCAATCAAAGGTAGCCGTTTCTATTTGCCCGATTTTGTAATCCTTAAAATAGATACCTGTACTCACATCGAGCACTTCAGCGTTATAGCCATGGAGGATAAAGCGACCTCCTTTTACATCATTGGCAATTAGCGCAGGTTCATCTTGTAGTTCAAATCGCTCGGATGTTTCTTTACTTTCGCCTGGAGCAAACTCCAGATAAACACCCGACAATAGGGTACTCATCCCACTAATACCGGTATCATCAATGCGAGGTTTAACAACCCAAATTTTCGCATCATCCGTTAAAAGGTCTTCATAGTGTTTATCTATTTGTGCTCGTGCAATTACACTATCTTGCTCATCTGAGAGTCTTACATGGTCAATTTGACCGATTTTTACACTGCGTACCTTTATTTCTGTTTTGCCTGCGATAATACCTTCAGCATGGGGCATTTTGATAAAGATTGTTGTACCTTTATTTGCTTGGTATTGATACAGCATCCATGCGCCGATGAATAAAGCGATTACAGGAATAATCCAGATTGCCGATATGTTTGGCGCTGTTTTTATATTTGCTTTTTCGCTCATGCCAAGGTCTCTTGTTTTACTTTATTTAAGTTATTAGGGGAATCCCACAATAAACGTGGATCAAATGCATGGGCTGCCAGCATCTGGCAAATCACCATTGTTGTAAAGAATATAGTACCTATACCAGGCGTTACTGACATCAAATTTCCTAACTGTACTAAGGCTACTAAAATTGCCACAACAAATACATCGATCATTGACCATTTTCCAATAAATTCAGTTAATTGATAAATTCGTGTGTAGCTTTTGGTTTGTCTGTTTGCCGGCTGCATCACCATAAAGCATAAAAAACTCAAAATGAGAGCTTTTGCAAGTGGTACGACAACACTCGCTAAAAAGATGATCATTGCGATAGGATAAGAACCACTATTCCACAAGATCATCACCCCACCAATTATGGTTGAGGGGGTTTCATCACCTAGGCTAGTGGTGTACATGATTGGGTAAATATTTGCAGGTATATAGCAGGCAACGGAAGTGATCAGCCATGCTGCCGCTTTTTGTACACTAAAAGGGTTACGAGTGTATGTTTTAGATTCACAACGAGAACAGATTTCACTGTCGCATAGTTGACCACATACATGACAAGCCCTAAGGCCTTGGTCGATTGCACGAGTATTCGGCTTGATTTGCTCTATAAAAACAGGCTCTTTGAGTTGATACCATAGATTTTGTTTATTGAGCTTAGCAGTGGTGGCAATATAGCTAATAACAAATGCGCCATAAGCCCAAAAGCTCACACCGAATTCAATATCAGCCATCGACATTATTTTTACCATACTGACCATGACACCAATTAAAAATATTTCTGACATAATCCAAGGCTGCAGTGCAAATGTTGTTTTTAAGAGCCTTTTTCCCCATTGATAAGGGAGTATCTTAAGTAACCCTAAATGTAATGGGATTATCAGTACAAGCAGTAACATAGGTAAGCCTATGATGCTGATATCTATGAATAATCCTAAAAAGTCATTGTCGTAGTTAAACAGAATACGTGCCGCATCAGGTAGGGTTATAGTTTGGGTGATGCCACTGCTTGAAAAAGATAAAAACGGGTAAAACATGCTACTTAACAGCATTAAGATCGCACTTAAGCTCAGCGCTACGACAGCACTATCTTGATTTGCTTGCGAACAAGACAGTTTGGTTTTGCAATGAGGACAAACCGCTACTTGTTTCGCACTTAAATGTGGGATCTCAACGACAAGGTCGCAGCTAGGACAGGCTGTTTGCAAACTTAGGGTCTCATAAACAAGAACTTAGTTTAGTTTGCATCAATAACTCGATAAATTCAAATGCACCCTTTCCTAAAATAGGCTAGAATTTACGCAAAGGTGCATAGATTAACTATGCAACTGTCTATTAAGGTGTGTAGTGAAACATTTTTTTATCCTTTTGTTGTTTGTAAGTTGTAAGGGCCTATGTTTATCAGAGCAAGCTGGAGAAGACCCTATTGTTGTTGCAGCCAGTTCTTATCTCCCTCCTTATGTTATTAAAGATAACGACAGTGGTATTCAATTAGAAATATTAAAAGCAGCGTTTAAATCTCAAGGGATCAGTAACATTGTTGTGCAATTCATGCCAAACAAGCGTGTAGAGCAGCAGTTGCTGCAAGGAAAAGTTGATATAGCTTTAAATTTCGCTTCTGGAGCGAGTACAAATATTTACCAAAGTGAACCACTATTACGCTATCAAAATGTAGCGATAAGTTTGGCTGAACAAAATTTAAAAATAGACAGCATTTATGATTTAGCTGGTAAAAGTGTGCTGGGTTTTCAAAATGCGACCAATTTTATTGAAGCACCTTTCAAATCGGTGACACGCATACTTCGTTCTTATGATGAGGTAGTAAACCAAGAAGCACAAGTTGACCATTTAATGAAGGGATGGGTTGACGTTATCATTCTCGAAAGACGTGTTTTTTTATATTATCTTGAGCAATATAAGCAGACAGCCGAAATAAAACCTTTCGTTGTGCATCCAATATTTAATGAAGCACCTCGACCTGCATTTTTCAATAGTGAAGTTTTAAAGGATACCTTTAATACAGGTCTAGGCCAAATTGTAGAATCTGGCGAATATCAAGCGATAATTCGCCTTGATGGCACTGAATATGCGCAAATAAGCAGCAATGAATTACGCAAATAAAGCAACAGTTTGGCGGCTTAGTGCGATGAGCTTGCCATCATCACTCCAAATACAGCCATCTTCAAGACCGTAACCATCTTTACTATGATGTGTAACTGCTTCATAGCCAATCCAAGCATCATCAGCGATGTTTGGCTCTTCAACAAACTCGATATACCACGACATGCTACTGGCTGGGGCTGGCTGTTTATACATTTGTAATAAGGTAGGCGGCCATGCATCCGTAAGGGCAATGATATGCGCTTCGCTCATGTGTTCTGGTTTATGTTTAAATTTCATCCAGCCGCCTAAATGTGATGTGTCAGCGCCAGAAAATGGCATATTTCCGTCTTGTAAGCATAGCGCGACGTGCTGGAAAAATGCCGGCATTAAACCTTCTTTATAAGGTAGAGTAAAACGTTCGTCTACTGGTTTAAGCTGCATGCTTTTTGACACATCTACGCGTACTGCTGATTCTCGATTAGCGCCAAAACAGGCTTGTGTGATAACACAAACATCGCCATTTTGAATTACTTTAGCAAGTACTTGCGCACTGTTTTTACCTTCGCGTAAAACTTCAACATCAATTGAAAAGTCGCAGTCAGCGATTAACGGACCAACAAAGTTAGTGCTTAAAGATAGTAAACGACGAGAGTTGTCGATATGTTGACGAATTGCTTGATATAATAAAGCTGCTGATAAACCACCAAACGCAGTGCGACCTTGGCACCAGTTTTCTGGAAACTGCATTACTTTTGTTTTGTCTTTGCCAAGTTCTGTTGCCATGGCGAGTAATTGATCAAAATGCATAATTTTCCTTAACATTTATTGCTATGGACAAGGTTATAGCACAGCTAAAGTCATCAGACCAGTTTGTTTGTATTGCTAGAAGTGTTAAAAAACCCCTCTTTTTGAGGAAAAAATACCCATTTGGAAAATATTTCAAAAAAAAGTAAATTTTTTTCATTTTTACAGTTGAATTCAGTTTCCTGCACCCCTATTTACTAGTCATCGAACGTTTTAACGAATTTTGAAGTTGGAGAAGATTCATGGGTAGAATTATTGGAATCGATTTAGGTACTACTAACTCTTGTGTAGCAGTACTAGACGGTGATAAAGCACGCGTTATCGAAAACGCGGAAGGCGATCGCACAACACCATCGATCATTGCATACACGCAAGACGGTGAAACATTAGTTGGTCAACCTGCAAAACGCCAAGCAGTAACTAACCCAACTAACACATTATTTGCCATCAAGCGTCTAATTGGTCGTCGTTTTGAAGACGAAGAAGTACAACGCGATATCGGTATCATGCCTTTTAAAATTGTAAAAGCTGATAACGGTGATGCATGGGTTGAAGCGCGTGGCGAAAAGCGTGCTGCACCACAAATTTCAGCAGAAGTGCTGAAGAAAATGAAGAAAACAGCAGAAGACTTCTTAGGTGAGCCAGTAACAGAAGCAGTAATCACAGTACCTGCTTATTTCAATGACTCACAACGTCAAGCTACTAAAGATGCTGGTCGTATTGCTGGTCTTGAAGTTAAACGTATCATCAATGAGCCAACAGCCGCTGCACTTGCATACGGTATGGACAAAAACAAAGGTGAAAACGTTGTTGCTGTTTACGACTTAGGTGGTGGTACTTTCGATATCTCTATCATCGAGATTGACGAAGTAGAAGGCGAGCACACGTTTGAAGTTCTTGCAACTAACGGTGACACTCACTTAGGTGGTGAAGACTTCGATAACCGTGTTATCAACTACTTAGTTGAAGAGTTCAAGAAAGATCAAGGTATCGACCTTAAGAACGACCCACTTGCAATGCAACGTGTTAAAGAAGCTGCTGAAAAAGCGAAGATTGAACTGTCTTCTGCACAGCAAACAGAAGTTAACTTACCGTACGTGACTGCTGACGCAACTGGTCCTAAGCACATGAACGTTAAAGTTACTCGTGCAAAACTTGAGTCTCTTGTTGAAGACTTAGTAACTAAGTCAATCGAGCCACTTAAGCGTGCACTAGCTGATGCTGATTTATCAGTAAGCGATGTAAATGACATCATCCTTGTTGGTGGTCAAACACGTATGCCTCTAGTACAAAAAACAGTTGCTGAGTTCTTTGGTAAAGAGCCACGTAAAGATGTTAACCCAGATGAAGCCGTTGCAGTAGGTGCAGCGATTCAAGGTGGTGTACTAGCTGGTGACGTTAAAGACGTACTACTACTTGACGTATCTCCGTTATCACTAGGTATCGAGACTATGGGTCAAGTAATGACAGCACTAATTGAGAAAAACACGACGATTCCTACTAAGAAATCGCAAGTATTCTCAACAGCTGAAGATAACCAATCAGCGGTAACGATTCACGTACTACAAGGTGAGCGTAAGCGTGCAAGCGATAACAAATCTCTAGGTCAATTTAACCTAGAAGGTATCCGCCCAGCGCAACGTGGTACACCACAAATCGAAGTAACATTCGACGTAGACGCGGATGGTATCTTACACGTATCTGCTAAAGATAAAGATACAGGTAAAGAGCAGAAGATCACGATTCAAGCTTCTTCAGGTCTAAGTGATGAAGAAGTAGAAAAAATGGTTCGTGATGCTGAAGCACACGCTGAAGAAGATAAAAAATTCGAAGAGCTAGTAGCTACTCGTAACCAAGCTGATGCAATGGTTCACGGTACACGTAAGCAAATCGAAGAAGCGGGTGATGCATTACCAGCAGAAGATAAAGAAGCAATCGAAGCTGCGCTTACTGAGCTAGAAGCGGCGATTAAGAGTGATAACAAAGAAGAGATTGAAGCGAAAACACAAGCTCTAGCTGAAAAATCACAAAAGCTAATGGAAATTGCGCAAGCGAAAGCACAACAGCAAGGTAGTGCTGATGCAGGTGCACAGCAATCTTCTGCAAAACAAGACGACGATGTTGTTGATGCAGAGTTCGAAGAAGTGAAAGACGACAAGTAATTGCTCGTTTCGCTTCTGCCTAACGCGATAATGGCTGCTTTGTTTAGCCAATTAAGTTAGGATGAAATGATTGAGGCGCGCCAGCGATTTCGCTTGACGCGCCTTTTGCATGTATATGAACGGTAAAGTCGTTCGACTTACCTTACGCAGTGTAACTGCAGTAAAAAGAGTAGTGTGATAGATATGTCAAAAAGCGATTATTATGAAGTTCTCGGCGTGAGCAAAGATGCCAGCGAACGAGACATAAAAAAAGCGTATAAGCGCTTAGCGATGAAATATCATCCAGACCGTACCGCAGGGGATAAAGACCTTGAAACTAAATTCAAGGAAGTAAAAGATGCCTATGAAGTACTAACTGATCCACAAAAACGTCAGATGTATGATCAATACGGCCATGCAGCCTTTGAACAAGGTGGTGGTGGTCATGGCGGTGGCTTCGGCGGCGGTCATGGTGATTTTGGCGATATTTTTGGTGATGTGTTTGGAGATATCTTTGGTGGCGGTGGTCGTCGACAATCGCGCCAACAGCGTGGGTCTGACTTACGTTACAACATGGACTTAAGCCTGGAAGAGGCGGTTCGTGGTAAAGATGTTGAAATTAAAGTGCCAACCTGGGTTAGCTGTAAACCATGTGACGGTAGCGGTGCAAAAGCGGGCTCTAAGCCAAAAACCTGTACTACGTGTCACGGTGCTGGCCAAGTACAAATGCGCCAAGGTTTCTTCGCGGTTCAGCAAACATGTCCTACGTGTCAGGGCACCGGTCAAATTATTTCTGACCCATGTGACAGCTGTCATGGCCAAGGTCGCGTAGAAAAAACGAAGACCTTATCAGTGAAGATCCCAGCAGGTGTTGATACAGGTGACCGTATTCGCTTATCAGGTGAAGGTGAAGCGGGGATGCATGGCGCACCGGCAGGTGACTTATATGTACAAGTGTCAGTACGTGAGCACCCAATCTTCCAACGTGATGGTAACAATCTGTACTGTGAAGTACCTATTGGCTTTACAACAGCTGCACTAGGTGGCGAAATTGAAGTACCAACTTTGGATGGTCGCGCAAAACTGAAGATCCCTTCAGAAAGCCAAACAGGCAAAATGTTCCGTATGCGCGGTAAAGGTGTTAAGTCTGTTCGTAGCGGCGCACAAGGCGACTTAATCTGTAAAGTGGTTATTGAAACACCGGTGAACTTAAATGACCGTCAACGTGAATTGCTTGAAGAGCTTGAGCAAAGCATGGGTAAAGATGGCTCTAAAAACCGTCCAAAAGAAAAAGGTTTCTTTGACGGTGTGAAGAAATTCTTCGATGATCTAACTAAGTAACTCCTAGTTAAGTAACTTGAGTTAGATAGTAAAAAGGCGCTATTCAGCGCCTTTTTTTACGCTTCAATTTTGAGTTTAGTGATCTAAGAATAAGTAGTTTTGCCAGCTTTTCATTCTGATCAACACCTTGCGCATCACAGAAACATGTTCAAAATGTTCTGAATAAACAGCTACTTCAGTGCTTGTTCCTTGTGGCAGATGATATTCACTCATATCGTCAGTGATTTTTAAAGTAACAATTGCGCGGCCTTGACGGGCAAAAAATTCAGTGCCCATCAGTGTTCCTTGTGCTTGTACTTGTCCCTCACCAATTGCGGGTAACACATCGATTACTTCGCCAGCGAAGGTTTTGCCTGGAATCGCTTTAAAGATAAAGTCAGCTTTATAACCAGGTTCGAGTCTTAATAATGAATTTTGTCGAAATGCCGCAACATAAACAGTGTCTTCTTTATGCACAAAGGTCATCACTGGTCGCAGTGGCATAGGCACGGCAATCATCCCCGGACGTAATGTCAGTTGTGTGACATAGCCGTCGGTGGGTGCATGCACGCTAGTGCTGTCTAAGTTAAATTGGGCTTGCTCTAAATTAGCGCGAGCAGCGGCTATTTTTGTTTGTTCGCCGTTAATTTCTGACTCAAATGCTAGTTTCTGACGTAACTCTTCGGCTTGTGCTGCTTCGTAACTTGCTTTTGCCGCTAAATACACTCCTAATTTATTATCAACTTGGCCTTTTGAATAGGCGCCGCTTTTTGCGCCTTTTTCATAGCGTTCGTATTCTTTCTTACTACGGTCATATTCAGCTTTAGCCATCAGCGCACTGGCTTGTGCTGATTTATAGGCAGCTTCTAAACCAAGTACCGATTGTTTTGCATCTTGTAAAGCTGCAATAGCCTGATTTAGTTTTGCTCGATATAAGGTGTCGTCTAGGCGAAACAATAAGTCGCCCTTTTTAACTGGTTGATTCGGTTTTACCGCAACTTCTTCTACTATACCACGCACATTTGGCACAATCGGCGTTGTAACATACGCACTACTCGCCATATTTGAATGTGGGTGGTTATAGTTCATTAATAGAATTAATGCGCCGATCAGTACTACACCACCAAGAACAGCGGTTGGTACTGTCCATTTGTTAAGGGGGATTTTAAAGAGTTTGAAGATGCCAATGCACAATGCGGTATATGTAAGTATTAATAACAAATCCATATTCTATTTCTCTTTATTATTCGATTGAGCATTAATTTGTGCTTGTAGTGCTGCCACTGTGGCTGTCAGGCTAGCCACTTTCTCAGCTAAGTCTTCTTGTTCCTTTTGAATTTGGTTAAAACCCCAGCCGCGGTCATCACGCCACAAGGTGGCCCAAACCCATAAAAATGGCCATAGTACGTGTAGGGTAAATAGGCTAACCCAGCCTGCATAATGGATGGCATCTTGGTGGGGGTGATTACGTTTTTTGGCAATTTCGTAGGGAATATCGTGAATGGCTATCACACCATAAAATATTACGACGGTCACAAACACTAGCATGGCTAGTGCAAAGTAGTCTAAAAACATGTAGTTTCCTTTCCTTAACTAATACTGAATTCATAATACGTTATATTTTTTTAATTCCTAGTGGGTATTTTCAGATTCAGTTTAGTACTACGTAGTAATCATTTTCAGCTAGGCATCGGCATAATATGACATCGTCCTTAAAGGTTGTTTCTTGAATCTGACCTTTTTCTATTCCTAGTGTTTTGCATTTACTTTGGCAATCTATAAACGCGGTCCATGCTACGTATTCATTGCAAACAAAATTAATTGAATACAAGAGTGTGATGATGATAAAACATTGTTTCGCCAAATAGAGACTAATGTGTTTTGACATAGTTGCCACGCTTTATCTATTGCTCATACTTTTAGTGTAGCTTATCAGTGTGGTTTTTCGGGATATTCACTATGCAAAGCCTGTATTTTCTTACTATGCCAAGTGCCCAAAGCTTTGATAAAGTTCAGGCGCTTTTTTGTTAAAGGAACTTTTAATGACACCTGCAATCAATTTATTAAAAAACAAAGGTATTTTTTATGATGTGCTGAGTTATCATCACGATCCTGCACATACCCAATTTGGCCTTGAAGCGGTTGAAAAGCTTAACTTGCCCGCTGAGCAAGTGTTTAAAACTTTAGTCCTTGAAGATGCCGAACAACAGCTTTTGGTTGCAGTAGTCCCTGTGAGTCAACAGGTAAATATGAAGATGCTTGCTAAGGCAGCAAAAGTAAAGAAAGTAACTATGGCTCCTCAGCAGAAAGTAGAAAACACAACTGGTTATATTTTGGGGGGAGTCAGCCCGCTTGGTCAAAAGAAGCGTTTACCTACTTTTATTCATCAATCTGCAATAAATTTCGATACTATCTATGTTTCAGCCGGTAAGCGAGGCCTTGAAATTGCGCTTAAGCCCCATGACTTGTGTAGTCTATTAAATGCTGGATTGGTTGATTTTTGAACATTTGATGTAACTAATTTTATTTTTTTTTAAAAAAGAGTTTGTCCTTAATCTGAATCTAGCTAAGCTAATAATGCGTTATTAATTCGAATAACGATTTATCTTAAAGGATTCAGGATATGAAAAAAATTATTGCTATTTCTGCACTTTCTCTACTTCCACTTTCAAATGCAATGGCTGATCAAGACATCGGTTGTGGTTTAGGTTCAATGTTATTTGCTGGTCAACAAGGTAAAGTTGTTAAAGTTCTTGGTGCAACGACAAATGGTATTTCAGGTAACCAAACATTTGGTATTACGTTTGGTACTTTAGGCTGTAACGGTAATGGTACAGTGACAGCTTCAACTAAAGTTGCGACATTCATTGATGGCAATATGGAACAACTTGCACGTGATATGTCACGTGGCGAAGGTGAAACTCTTGATACGCTGGCTGAAGTATGGGGCGTTCAAGCGCAAGACAAAGCAGCATTCAATAAGTTAGTACAGACACAGTTTACTAACGTATTCACATCAGAAAATGTGACATCTCAATTAGTTTTAGAGAACCTTAATACGCTTGTTGCTAGTGATGCGCAACTTGCTACTTACACACTATCTTAATCTAGCGTGTACTTTTTAAATATAAAGCCCTTAATGGGCTTTTATTCTATTATGCGTGGTATTTTACTTTCTTCTTGTTTGTTATTCAGCTGTTTAGCATATTCAACAACACCGACACTCGAAATAGCTCATCATCCTTATTGGCTTAAGCTCGGTCATTATAATCAGCCTTTTCTTTCTATGTATGAAAGTGAAGTGGATAGCTCAGAATTTTTCTTTTCTGAGGTGGGGAAAACAGACCCTCATGCAGAGCTTTTAGCGACTATAGCGGCGTTTAAAAGCGATGATGATAACCAAGCAAAGTGCCGTTTTCCTGCTCGCTATAACTGGCTAAAAGAACATTTCTTTACAAATTGGCCTGCACTTTCTTGCCCTGAAATTGAAACATGGCAACAGCTTATCAACCCAAAAGGTATGACTCTAGTCTTCCCGACCGCGTTTATGAATGATCCGTCCTCGATGTTTGGTCATACTCTATTACGTATTGATGCGAAGGACCAAACTCGCAGTAGAGAGCTCATTGCTTTTGCTGTTAACTTTGCTGCAGAGCCTGATGTTACTGATAATGCCGCTTTATATGCTTTAAAAGGTATTATTGGTCAATATCCAGGTAAGTTCACTTTAATGCCGTATTATCGCAAAGTCCGTGAATATAATGACTTAGAATCTCGTGATATATGGGAATATAAACTCTCATTATCTGAACAAGAAATTCAGCGTGTGTTATTACATTTATGGGAAATGCAGTGGGCCACGTTTGATTATTTTTTTGTTGATGAAAACTGCTCGTATCAGCTGTTAGCATTACTGCAACTTGCACGAGATGATTTGTCTTTAACTGCTCCATTTTCTTCGCATGCGATCCCATCAGATACGGTTGCAGCTCTTAAGCAACATGGATTATTACAGCCGCCTCGATACCGTGCTGCATCGGGCACTAAATTGATCAATTATGAAAGCCAACTCACAGAGCAGCAGGTTTTCCTTGCTCGTTTACTGCGTGATGGAGTAGCGCTAGATGAATTATCGCTCGCACCTGAGCAGGCTGTGCCTGTCCTTGAGATGGCGTATGAGTGGTTAAATTACCAATATTATGATCAAGGATTAGCACGTGATGCAATTGCTCCTCGATTAACAAAGCTGTTGCATCAACGCAGTCAATTCCATGTGGTTTCGCCTTTCAAGCCTGCGCCAAAGCCTCGAGTGAGTCCTGATAATGGTCATGGCTCTAGTCGTGTTGGTGTAATATTTAATGATTATCAGCATACCGCTAGTCGGTTCGGTTTAACATATCGTGTTGCTTATCATGATTTACTTGATAATCCCGGTGGTTTTATTCCTGGTGCGCAAATTAGTTTTTTTGACTTAGAGGTAAACCAAGATAGTAACGAGAATCTTCATCTCGAGCGTTTGCTTTTAATTGATGCAATGTCATTAGCACCTGACAATGGCTTATTTAATTCTTGGTCATGGAATGTTCGTGCTGGGTTTGACCGTCAACCAACACAGACGAAGCGAGAAGGTCGTCTATTTTTACAAGGCGGCTATGGTAAGTCTTTTGGTGATGCATCACACTTGCAAAGCTATTTGCTTGGCTCATCAGTTGTTCAATCAGGTGATTTGATAGATTCTGTGTCGTTTGGGCTAGGAAGCGAAGCAGGTGTTATTTGGCAAGTTACCGATTCACAAAAGCTTGCTTTGAGTGGTCAGGCTTTTTGGCTGATGAATGAACCAAGTGTTGATTATCAGCTGACGTTTTCTGCTCATTGGCAAATAGCGTTGGCTCAGAATTGGGGGCTTAGAAGCTCAGCTATTTATCAAGATTGGCAACGTTCTGAACAGCAATTTAAATTGCAGCTTTTCCATTACTTTTAGCAGTGTATTTTTGGTAGGTTATGCCAGCGAGTAGTGTAGTGCGGTGATAAATACTCTCGCTTCATATGCCAACGAGTGGTTGTGGTTTCGCTTGCAAGGGCAAGCGTACCAACACCGTAACGAGCATTTATTTTGTCTAAACATTTCATTAGGCTTGGGTTATCGATAGGTGCTTGAAATAAATCAGGTTGCTGAAACATTTGGCTCGATAACTCTAGCGCACCGACACCACATTTGTAAAAGGGTACGCCGGGTTTATATAAGTGTTTAAAGACTTCGCTGATAGCGTTAGCAAATACACGGCTGTCGGCTGTGGCAACACTAAACTCATAAATATAGGACTTTTTATAATAGCCATCTTGATGAGGTGAGCTGGCGACAAACATTAATAAACGTTGTGTGAGTGACCCTTGTGTGCGTAACTTACGGGCAACAATAACGGCGTGATTAATAAGTGCGGTTTTTAGCGCTGTGGCATCGGTGATACGTTCCCCAAAACTACGGGTCGAAAAAATCTCTTTTTTGTCTTGGCGTACTTCATCCCAGGCTAAACAGCTTTTACCGCGTAACTCGTTTACTGTACGCTCGAGTACAATACTGAACAGGCGTTTCATTTTTCGTGGGTCTTGCTCAGCTAAATCAAAGGCTGTATTTATATTCATTGCTTTGAGTTTTTTAGCTAAGCGTCGACCAACGCCCCAAACATCTTGTACGTCCATGGCTTTTAAAATGGCTATTCGTGACGCTTCTGAATCAATCACTGCTACGCCATCAAAGCCCGATAATTTTTTTGCTGCATGATTGGCGGCTTTGGCAAGGGTTGCCGTTGGGCCAAAACCTACTCCAACAGGCAGTTTTGTTTCGCGCCATACGGTACGGCGAATATGATGACCATAACTATGCCAATCATTAACAAGCTTGTTGAAACCTGTAAAGTTTAAAAACGACTCATCAATAGAGTATATGTGCTGATTATCGCAAAAGCGGCCAATCACGTTCATCATCCGTTCGCTTAAATCCGCATACAGCTCATAGTTAGATGAGCGGATCACCACCTGGTTATCTTCGAGTAACTGTTTTACCTGAAAATAGGGTTGAAACTTTGGAATAGCAAGCTTTCGTGCAATAGGACACACAGCACAAATACAGCCATCATTGTTGGTGAGTACCACTACAGGTTTACTGCGAATAGCTGGATCAAATACTTTTTCGGCACTGGCATAAAAGGCCACCGCATCGACTAAGGCGTACATGCTAATAGCTCTTTACTACTGCGATGTAAGCGAATTGAGCGGGTGACCACGCCTTCTAATTGAAATTCATCAGATTGACGTAGTTGCACTGCAGGGTATTTAGGCGAGGCTGATAATAACTGTGCATTGTGTTTATCTAGTAGTTTACAAACAAATAAACCATTTAGATTCGCCACGATGACATCGCCATTTTTAACGTCTTCGGCGCGATCAACCAGTAATAAGTCGCCATCAAAAATCCCCACACCTTGCATTGATTCGCCAGAGGCAATACCAATAAAGGTTGCATCAGGGTGTTTAATCAACAGCTGATCTAATGATAGGCCAAGCTCTTTGTATTGTGCTGCTGGTGATTCAAAACCACACACGCCAGCTTCGATATAAATAGGAATAACGCGCATAATAAAACCACTTTACTGTATATTTGTACAGTATAGTGGTTTGTGGCTATCTTGCCAATAAGATCACGGGGTGTTGTTATTGATATTTTTGATCATGGTTGTGGCTATATCGATAAAATCACGTACTTGCTGATCAGTTAAACCTTGGCAAAGTTTGGCATCAACCTCTTGCTCAGCAACTTCTAAGCGCGAGAACAGAGCGTTACCTTGTTCAGTAAACGATAAAATTAAACAGCGCTTATCATTTTCGTCAGCACATTTAGACACCAGTTCAAGTTTTATAAGCTCTTTTAATAAGCGTGCTATTTGTGCTTTATCACGACCCGTTTTGGCAACAATATCATTCGCGGTACAGTGCTGTGTTTCGGCAATAATATGTAAACAGCGTACATGCAGCGCATTAAGGCCAAGCTCGTTGGCGTTAATGGCTTCGCGCACAGTAACACGGTAACTTTGTGCCAGTGTAAATAAAGCAGAAGAAAGCGAGGTTTGTGGCATGGTTCACCTAAGTTCAGTTGGTGGAGTTAGTTGACAAAGTCAATCAAAAGTGTATAGTTGACTATATCAACTATTGGGGCGTTGTGCAATTTAACCAGCTAGGAGACCAACATGGCTAGAAAAGTTCGTCGTGCAAACGTAATAAGTACTACACGTATTTCCCCACATCTACAAAGGATTGTCGTTGGCTCAGACGAGTTTGCCGATTTTCCACAAGACGCAAAAGGTGCGTACGTAAAGGTACTACTTCCTCATGCCGGTGAATCTAAGGTTGAACTTGATTTACACGCTGAACACCCAGCATTAATGCGCTCTTACACTATTCGCGAAATTAACCCTGCTAACGGTGCAATTACCCTCGACTTTGTGGTTAACCAACATCAAGGTGTGGCAACTAACTGGGCACAAAATGCGAGAGTTGGCGACGAGGTGGGTATTGCAGGCCCGGGCCCTAAAAAACTCACAGACTTCACGCAAGCACATTATTTAATGCTGGCAGATTTAACCTCTGTAAATGCAATCAATGGCTATTTACAAGCCCTGCCGCAAGATGCCACTGTCGATGTCATTATTCATGTTGCTGATAAAGCCGACATCATTGAGCTTGAACAAATTAAAGCACACACTCAACATAGTGTTGAATGGCTAGTTACAGATGAGCCAGAAACAGATTTACTCGACCAAGTAACACGCTTATGTGCAGGTTATAACACGCAACCTATGGTGTTTATGGCACTAGAAGCAAACTTGGTAAAAGCAATTCGCCGTTTAGTAACAAGCAGTTTTGCGATTGGCCATGAACACATTGTTGCATCGGCCTATTGGAAGCGTGGTATTGATGCCGATGGCCTTAAGGTGGAAAAACAGCAACAAAGCCGTGCCTAATTAGCATTTGAAAAATAGCTATTCGCTCTCATTAACTAACTATAAAGAGTTAAATTTTGGAGAGCGGATGTCAGACCTTACAAATACACCTTTTTCATTGCTTGAATTAAGCCCAATGAAAGAGCACGAAACAGTTTCGCAAACACTCGCTAATAGTGTTACCTATGCGCAAACAGCCGATAAGCTTGGTTTTAATCGGTTTTGGATGGCAGAGCACCATAATATGCGTGGTATTGTGTGTGCAGCCACCTCAGTACTGATCGGTCATATAGCAGGTAAAACTCAGAATATCCGCGTAGGTGCGGGTGGGGTGATGCTACCTAACCATCCACCGCTGGTGGTCGCTGAGCAATTTGGCACCCTTGAAAGCTTATATCCAGGAAGGATTGATTTAGGTCTAGGCCGTGCTCCTGGTAGTGATCCAATTACCAGCCGCGCACTGCGCAGAGACGAGCAAAGGGCAGAACACTTTGCAAATGAAGTGACAGAGCTGCAAGGTTTACTTGGCCCATATAAAGGTGACTCTCCAGTACGCGCAATCCCAGGTGAAGACACTAATGTACCTATCTGGTTACTAGGCTCAAGCCTTTATAGTGCACAGCTTGCAGCTAAAAAAGGCTTGCCATATGCATTTGCAGGGCATTTTGCACCACGCTTTGTTGAAGATGCCATTGCATTATATCGCAGAGAATTTCAACCATCTGACGTGTTAGATAAGCCATATGTGATGCTTGGCTTACCTGTTGTTGCAGCAGACACAGACGAACAAGCACAGTTTTTAGCAACCACAGCAAAACAACGTATTTTGGCACTTATGCGTGGCAAGCCACTTTGGCTAAAAGAGCCAGTTCAAACTATGGAAGGGTTATGGACAGCACAAGAAAAAATGCAAGTAGAGAACTTTTTAGGGCTTTCAGTTGTTGGCGGTCAAGCGAGCGTTAAGCATAAGTTGAGTATGATTAAACAAACGCTACAGGTTGATGAGTTCATTTTTACTAATGACCTGTATGAATTGAGTGACAGGCAGCATGCGCTGGAAATACTAGCAGGTATTATGAAATAAACAGCCATTGCACTACTTGAGCGCGTGATTAGTCGATTACGCGCCTTTAAAAAACTTGTTACTTATTTAATAAACGGTTTTTTAGATTGAATTGATTTAATTATTCCGTTTTAAGGATTGAATTTAACTTAATACAATATATTTATTAATCATAACCCTAGGAAGGTGCACCGTGAAATCTCAAACAATTGCCGCAGTAGAGCCACAAACAAAAACAGCATTAATCGCTGAGGGTGGTGGGCAACGTGGGATTTTTACCGCAGGTGTACTCGATGCATGGTTAGAAAATAATTACGATCCATTCGATTTATTCATTGGTACATCAGCTGGTTCACAAAATTTAACGAGTTATTTAGCGCGTCAAAAAGGCTACGCAAAGCGTTTAATTAGAGGTCTTTCGCGCCATAAGCGTTTCTTTCAACTTGGCCGAGGTCTTATCGGAAAAAGCATCGTTGATCTTGATTGGTATTTTGAAAAAACCAAAGAAGTGAACCGTGCCCTTGATTTTAAAACCGCGACTCAAAGTTTAGGTAATCGCGAACTGTTGATCACAACCACAAATGCAGCAGATCGTAAACCGTATTACTTGAGCCCAAATGGAGAAGATACGCAATGGTTAGCACTGTTAAAGGCATCAAGCGCTTTACCGTTTTTGTATAAAGATGGTGTGAACTTAACGCCTTGGATGACAACCAAAGCGGCTAATGATGCTATTATTCAAAGTTCGAATACTGATTTAGTTCATGATATGTATTTAGATGGCGGCTTAGCAGCACCTTTGCCAGTTAAAGAAGCTTATAATCGTGGTGCACGGGACATTGTAGTAATTCGTACCGTTGACCAAGATTTTCAAATTCAGTCGGAGTGGGTGAATAAATTTAAATCATTTGTTCGCGTTTCTGGCTATTGCCCTAAAACAATCGATTACTTAGTTCAGCATGAACAAGCTTATCAAGACGAACTCGACTTTATCGCTAACCCACCAAGTGATGCGCGGATCACGCAAATTTTTGCAGGTGATAAACTACGCAGTAAGTTGCTGGGTAGTACAGATTCAGATCTGCGCTTTGATCACAAATTAGGCTTAGCGGCAGGTCGTGCCTTTTTACAGCAGCAACTGCTAAATTAGTCGGTAGCATGCACAGTTAATTAATCCCATTGCCTACTTGAGATATTCGTAAATAAAGTTAAAGTGGTTAGCTATTCACTTTTTGTGATTTTTTATCTAAAAGAACAATAAAGGCTTGCCATGTTTAACACTGCGGTATCGACAATAAATGGTCTTCTCTGGGGAGAAGGCCAAATTCTTATTTATATTCTACTGTTTGCTGGAATTTGGTTTTCGGTACGCTTAAAAGCAATTCAATTGGTTAAGTTTCGCCATATGTTTAGCTTGTTAAAGTCGAGTAGCAGCACCGATAAAAACTCAATCAGTTCATTTCAAGCTTTATGTACTGGCCTTTCTGCACGAGTAGGCACAGGAAACCTTGCAGGCGTTGCCGTAGCAATTTCGTTAGGTGGCAGTGGCGCAATATTTTGGATGTGGGTCATTGCCATTTTGGGCATGGCCACTGGCTTTGCAGAAAGCGTACTCGGGCAAGTGTATAAAGTCAGGGATGCCAACGGTGAGTTTAGGGGCGGGCCAGCTTATTATATCCAGCAAGGGCTAGGCAGCAGAGCACTGGCGGTGTGTTTTGCTTTTTGCCTGTTTCTTGGTTATGGCTTTACCTTCAGTGCCATGCAAACAAATACCATAACTGATGCCCTCAATTACGCATTCGAAATTCCAACATTGTATTCAGGCATTGTGATCACAATACTGGCAGGCTCAATTATTTTAGGTGGCTTTAAAGCTATAGCCCGTTTTGCTGAACGTATCGTGCCAGTGATGGGGATTTTATTTGTTCTAGCCGCCATCATAATTACTTTACTAAATATCGGCAAAGTCCCTGCCATGATTGAAGATATTTTACTGTCGGCTTTTGGCTTACAAGAAGCAGGCGCAGGAGCTATGGGCGCAGCAATTAAAAACGGTATTCAGCGCGGGCTTTATTCGAATGAAGCGGGTGCCGGTAGTGTGCCACACGCATCAGGCTGTGCATCACCAGTACCCAATCACCCGGTCACTCAAGGCTACATTCAAATGCTAGGGGTGTTTTTCGACACTATTGTGCTGTGTAGTTGTACAGCCGTCATTATTCTATTAGCTGATATTGATATAAGCGGCGAAATGGAAGGAATACGTTTAACTCAATCTGCGATGACAGCACACATGGCCGCTGGTGGCATTTACTTTGTAGCGGCTGCGATTTGTTTATTTGCGTTTACTTCAGTGGTTGCAAACTATGCCTATGCAGAGAGTAACCTGCATTTATTTAAGCTAGATAATAAACTTGGTCGAGGTATTTATACCAGTTTATATTTATCAATGATGATTTGGGGCGCCTCGGCGACCATTAAACAAGTATGGGATCTCGCTGATATAGCACTTGGCCTAATGACAGTGGTGAACGTTATCGCTATCATACGCTTAACGCCAACTATCTTATCTGTTACTAAAGACTACCATAGTCAACGAGAAGCAGGACAAGAGCCTAGTTTTGATTCTGATAAAGTAAAAGTACAAGGACAAACGGAACTGGGCATTTGGCGAAAATAACCGATAACAATAACCAAAAAGCAGTTGCACATGATAGATATTTACGTAGGCCCAAGCGCAGCAAAAGCGATTAAAGAACAAGGAATGATACCAGACCTATTTAGCACATTTTTAGGGGCGAGTGGTGGTCCAAAATGGTTTACATTATTTGGTCTTGATAAATATTTGTTTGGTGAGTTTTTTAAAGAGCGAAACACAACATTAAACTTATTAGGGTCAAGCGCTGGCGCATTTAGAGCTGCGTGTTTTGCTCAAAATGACCCCGTTGCAGCAATATCGCGATTAGCAAAGTCATACTCTGAAACACGTTATTCATCAAATAAAGCAAAGCCTGAAGAAATAACGACAAAAGCACGAGAGTTATTAAGCACTGTTTTTGCTGAAAACGGCATTCAAGAAATCATAGATAACCCCGTTTTTAAAGCCCACTTTATTGTTGCAAAATCGAATGGGTTTGTAGCCTCAGAAAACAAACTGATGCAGTTAATGGGTTTATCTAAAAGTTACTTAGCGAATAGATTAAACAGACGCTTTTTAAACAAACAGTATGAGCGTTATGTGTTTCAACCTTCAGATAGCCAGTTATCATTTTCAGATAACAATACCTTCAATACCCATACTATTGAGCTAAACGAAGATAATTTAGCAGATGCTTTACTTGCTTCAGGCTCTATTCCGTTAGTGATGCAAGGTATTAAAAATATAACAGGAACACCACCAGGGATGTATCGTGATGGTGGTATCATCGATTATCACTTTGATTTAAATATTCATAATGATGGGCTTATCTTGTATCCGCACTTTAATAACAAACCAAAAGCAGGGTGGTTTGATAAAAGTTTAAAGCGCGGAATTACACCAAAAAACTATGACAAAGTAGTTATGATCACCCCATCAGCTGAGTTTATTGCGTCATTACCTTATGGCAAGATCCCCGATAGAACTGACTTCACCGAACTCGATGCTGACACACGTATTAAATACTGGCGACAAGTGCTCAGCGAAACAGAGCGCCTTGGCGAAGCCTTCGTTAAGCTTTGTGAGCACCCTATAGAGCCAAAAATTCAAATTATTACTTAAACTGATTAACTAGCGCTGTTTGTTCATTAACCTTGTTCAATAATGCTGCACAGAGTTGTTGCGAAGTATGGCCAAGCTCAGTGCATTCAAGAGTAAATTCTTGTGCTGAGGTTATGTTTGTTGCAATCAGCTGACTTGCTGTTAGTTGCTCAGTCATTGCGTGTGCAATAATGCTGTTAAGTTCACTCAGTTTCACTGATTGTGCTTTGATATGCTCTAAGCTCTCACCACTTTGATGAGCAAGTTCAACACTTTTAGCTGACAAAGCAAGGCCATCAGACATCGCATGCTGTGCTTGTTGCGAAGCCTCAGTTAAATGATTGAGGACAGTTTTAATTTCTTCTGTTGATTGTTGAGTCCGATAGGCAAGGGCACGTACTTCACCTGCGACAACAGCAAACCCGCGTCCATGTTCACCTGCTCTTGCTGCTTCTATTGCTGCATTAAGTGCTAATAAATTTGTTTGATCAGCAATTGCATTAATCTCATTCAAAATTGCAACAATATGTTTATTTCCCTCAATAAGGTCGACCACTTGTTCACTTGCAATGTGTAATTTTTTGTCTAATTCACAAATTGAATCAATAGTTTGGTGAACAGAAGTTACTCCTTGTTCTGTTGATTTTTTAGATGCTTCAGCAGCTTGAGTAGACGCTGAAGTACTCGATGAAAGTTCATTGATTGAAGCAGTCATTTGCTCTGTAGCAACAACAATTTGCGCAACTTCATCAGTTTGTTTGGTCAAAAGTTCTGTTACAGCTAACCCAGAATCAGCGCATTGCTGGGCATTGTTATTTACACCCATGGTCACATCGTTAACTCGACCAACAACAGCTTTTAACTTTGCTTGTTGCATTTCAAGAGCTAAGTGTAAAAAACCAATTTCATCATTACTACCAGAATATAAATAAGCCATGAGAGGGTTATCGTAAATACTTTTTGCTTTTTGTATGAGCGCTTTATATTTCATTCGCCAAAAAAACAAACCTAGATTTATTGAAACTAAACTGCAAAGTAATAATAAAGATACTGCAGAAAACCCACTTGTAAATAAAAGCACAAAAGAAAGAATTAAAGTTAAAAATAAAGACCATGATAAATATAAAGTTGAATCAAAAGGCTGTTTCAGTGCTTTTGAGTTAGAAACCTTATTAATCTTTTCGTATTCTTCAGTTGCTCTAGCTAAAACGTCATCATTAAGCTTTGTACGTACAGATTGGTATTCTACAGTTTGGCCGCTGGCGTCTTTGATGGGGGTAACAAATGCATTAACCCAATAGTAACTACCATCTTTACAGCGATTCTTAACAGGGCCCATCCAAGATCTACCGTTATGTAGGTGTTGCCATAAATCAGCAAATGCAAGTTTAGGCATGTCGCTGTGGCGTACTAGGTTATGGGGCTGATTAACCATTTCAGCTAATGTAAAACCTGAAATATTACAAAACTCTTGGTTTGCATATGTTATGTAACTATCTAAATCGGTAGTTGAAAGCAAAATGTCAGAATCTGAAAATTTAACTTCTTTATTGTTTGTTTTATCAATTTTCACGTTTAAATTATCCAAATCAGAAATAGAGGAGGTATTTGTACAAGAAACTACACTAAGATTTGAGATTTTAATTAATTACTAAAAACTCAATTTAAAGCAAGTTGTTGAATTTAATTACATAATGTAGCGGTAAATTGATTCGAAAGAAGTAGGAAATTTCTCATTTGTTGAATTATTTAGATTAATATAAACTACACAACATTAAAAAAATTACAAATTGAAAAGTGATTTACTTAAATCATAGGTGTCAAGCTTCTTTAAGTAAATTTTAGCTTTATTTAACGTTGAATTTTGGAATTTTTGGTAGATTAAATGACTAGAATTTAAATGCTCGGAGATGGTTATTTAACTACACCAACAAGAGCCGTTGGTGTAGCAAGATTTATTATATTTAAATACTAGCGGTTATGTAACCTTGGTTCATCCTGACATGGAATACCATCAAAATTTTTATCTAAATTTGTATCAGGGCAGTTACGCATAAAAAAAACAGCTTCTTCTAGAGAGTTCATTTGACTGCAGTATTTCCTACCATCACATGTATAGATAGGTTCTTGTGAAATATCAGTTTGTCTTTTATGCGTATATTTATTTTGAATTGGCTCAATGATTTGCTGCTGTATTGTGTCGACAGCAGAAGTTTCCCCGTAATTATTTGCATAGAATGCCCAAGCTCCAAAAGCAATTACAATTAGTAAGAAAATTTTTCTCATATGAGCTCCTGTTGAAGATACTAAAAAATGGATAGTAATATTTATAAAATCGAGATTAAGGTTGTAATACATATTAAAAGCAAACGACTGAGTTTTTAATGGGTATTCGCTGAAAATAAGAAAATCTGAAATATCTTAGAAATCGGATATATACACTTTTATTTATAGCAAGTATTAAAATCAATAAAACTTTAAAAACAGACTGATAAATCAGAAAGATAAAAGGTTGGAAATTTATAAAATATGAACTTTCTTATAGTATTTATTTTGGATTTGATGTTTGTTTATACGTTGCTATCATGATTTATATAACCAATCCTTTAAAAGGATTGGTGAAATTTTGAAAGCTTCGCTGACATTTAGCGCTATTTTTGTAGCATTTTTAAAGCTGTATTACTTTAAAAAACTCAATAGAGTGTAATAAACAGTAAAGAAACTTGATTGCACAGCAAAGGCATTCTTATCTGAACTTATGCGAGGTAATAGATTGCTTAAAATTTAGGTTTTTAACGTTAGGTAGAAACATAGCTATTTCATCTATGAACACAGATGAAATGATTAACACATTAAAATGTAGATGATGTTGATTGCTTGGTTGATGGAATAATTATACTTAAAAATTAAAATGCCAATAACATCCCATAAATTACGGTACGTAACATAAAAAGAAAGGGCAAAAAGCCCTTTTTTATTAACTGGTTAGGGTTGCTGTCAGGTGTGACAGTTTGGCATCATAAAGAGGTTATGACATTCTTTAAAGCACCTTCCCAAGTTGAATTGAAAGATAAATAGAAAGTAACAATACTGAGAAATGGAGGCACAATGTAATTTGTTGTTATAGTTGTCGCTAGCAGTAAGTAAAAGCAGAAGTTAAATTTTGCTGGTAAGAAGTCCAAAAAAGAGAAATGTAATGTTTCTTTCACAGTTTGATTACTTCTATAACCACCAAGGTTCTTCTCGCAGTAAGCATTACAAATAAAGTTGTTACTCCTTAAAATTTGAAAAGTATATTCATCTACCATATTCGATTCAAAGCCCTTACCTTTAAGTAGTTTTGAATAGTATTTGTCATGACAAGAATGGTAAATTTTAATTGTAATATCAATTACTTTGCTTAACTCATCCTCTTTAAAGTAAAGAGCAAATCTATATATAAAATAAATCCAAATTATCCAAATGAATAGATAAATTGCAGTTGGATTACCAAAGTCTTGAAAGTTCATACCAGCGACAGATAGTTTATTTACTTTTACTTTAGAAAAGTACATAAATAAAATAAGTCCATTAACAACTAATAAATTTCTTCTTTGCCTCAGAAAACTATCAGACATAATATTTGTTGATTTTTGTGCTGTTAAATCGTGCATATCAAAACTCTGTCACAACATATGAACTAGATTGATCTTCTATCGTTAATACGAAATCAACCCCTTCCTTAAAAATTTTAACTTTTTTGCCAGATAAATTTATTTTGGGTTCATCGACAAAACACCAAATGGTTCCATTTTCTAACTCAACCATCAGACTACCAAATTCTCTATAAAACCTATTTACTTCGCTATTGATTACCATTCTTAACTCCCTGTTTTAATTGCTAGTTCACCTACAATATCTAACAATTTATCTTGAAGATCAAATAAATACTTGTCTTGTACTTTTGTTTCACATTTAAGCTTTTTATACATGGATTCATGCTCTTTTGCTGACCATTTGTAACGGTGTACAAATTGTACATCTGATGGCTTTACTTTCCCCCAAGGAGTAGTCATCACGTTGTTATGATATGAAATGCTGCATTCTGCCCACGGGCCAGTATCAGGTAAGTAGCCGCGATACATTATCCAAATAAGCTTTTCGACTGGTTTGCTGGCCTTGTTAGCTTTTACATATCTCCTTACTTGACGTTCACTTACTCCGAGTTCTTTAGCTCCTTTTGCATAGTCATATCCGAATAGCGTAACGAACTGCAATTTAAAGTTGCTCATTGTGATTTACTCCTTTTTGTTAAAATCACAATGCACACTCGGTATCGGTGTAAGTGGTTTCGCTCCCCCCCTATTAGTATATGGGGGGAGGGTGTTTCCCTCGGCTGCTGTGCCGTCCTTAACTCAGCATGGTTTATCAGAAGGCAATCAACTTTTGTTGAAAACAGACTAGGGCAGTGAGTGCGATTGGCTCTATCACTGAATTGATACCCGACCCTAATAAACTGTTTATAAAATGGAAACAGATTCTCGATGAAATGATGATTTTCTGGAATGTATGACATGGCTACGCCATCCTCCAAGAACTGGAGATACAAAGGTGACTGGTACGTAATAATTTTGGTCATTATTACGTACCGATACGAATATTACGTAAAAAATTACGTACCACTAAATGGCCTTTTTCATACGGCCTGTTCTGACATTTCTTGCCATAAAAGGTATATGGTCTGGGTTATCAATCAGAAACTCTATCATCTGTTTAATTTCAACTTCTGATTCGTCAGGTATCCAAAGGGTTACTTTCTTTAATCCTTTAGCTTTTTGTTTCTGTTCGTATTTTTGGTTTCTAGTCATAGTGTCACCAGTGACAAGTAGTAGATCTAAGTTTTAAGCACACAAGGCAGAGGCTCGAAGCTCGCCTTTCTGCCTTTGTGTTGCTTAGTTAAAACTGTCTTAGGAAAATATTTTTGTCAGAAAATTTTAAGATAGGTAAATCTTCTGTTAGGTAGATTGAGTAACCGATTTTTTCTAAGTAATTCGAGCTAAGTGTTATTACTTCAGGCTCGTTGATAACTTCTGATTTCTCGGTTTGATTTTCATCGTCACCCAAAATGGTCGTGTTTTGTCTTTCAACGTTCTTGCCAGTAACGCAGTTAATGTAATGCTCAACAGTGACTACACCGTGCTTTTTCTTTAGAACATATCCACCATATTCATAGTCATCACACATATCATTTAATGGGTGTTCAAACTTCTGTGGTTTATACGTTAAATCTAATTTGGGTTTTACTATTGGTTGTTGTTTTACTTCGACTGTTTTTGCTTCTGGTGTACTGGCCGTGTCAGGTTCGTCAGAGTCGGTAAGTCCTAAACTACCGAGTAAGCTATAAAAGACATAAATAAATAATGGTATGGCTAGTAGAAATAAACCCGCCTTCGGCGGTAGTTTAAACTTTGCAGTGTGTTCATCAGCAGACCAATAGACACCGTAAAAGTTAGCATCACGGCGCATTAGCTTAGATGCACATTTATCTAAGTCGCCTTTGTAATCAGTATTAAATTGTTTATCTCTTTGAAAACGCGTAATCGCAGAGCCGCCCATTGGCCTAAAGTAATGAATATGGGAGTTAGTACACTTCTGGATAACGTTATCTAAAAATGTGTAGTGCTGAGTAATCAGGTGAATATCAACACCTGAATGTCTATGCGTTTGAAACTTGGTGTAATGAATAGGGCGCTTAGCACTATTAGCCATTGGTGAAAAGTAATCCTGACATTCATCAAACACACTAATCGAGCCATTGGGTAAATCGAACCATTGTGTCGGGTCGTCTACTTTCGTCCAGTGGTAGTTAAGCAGTTTAATTGATTCAATGGTTGGTTGTTCAGCTTCTGCTATATAGGTGTTTAATCCTGATAGATTTTGTTTTGGATAACAACGACGACACCAATTAACGAAAAGAGAAATCGCGGCCTGTTCATCATATTGTTTATAAGACGGCGCTAACCAAGGAACGTCCGTTAGCTCGACCAATCTATCTTGCTCATGGGCTTTTTTAATAATCTTAGAATAACGCGATCCTTTTTTAGTTTGTTGGACGGTTGGATAGAACGAACCATAGAACCATCCTGCAAAACTATTTAAGAAATCTAAATCAAGCAGAAAACACTTAATGTTGTTATAGAATTTTTCTTTTTGCGTAACAGAAGGGTCTTGGCAAATTTCTTTCAGCGTATTTAATGTTTTGCCTGCGCCTGGCACACCTGTTCTTAAATAAATCATGAGTTAGGTGCTCCCAATTTCATCTTCGTTACTGAGCCGCCCGATGTTAAACCACGGATTGTTAGTGCAGCTGCATAAGCGCCAAGCATAAAGCCGATAGCTTGATCTAATTTTGCATAGTTAAAAACAGCAATTACCTCAACAGGTAAAGTGGCTGCATTAGCGACAATCAAATTAAATATGTAATCGATGCCAAATGAACCTAGCTCGTAAGTAACATATCCAAAGCCAAGACCAACAAGCACCTTGGAAACAAGGCTAGGGAGTAGGGTTGCAAGTGCGGTAAAAAAAGCTTGAATTAGAAACGGCATTATACAGACCTCACAATGATTGAAGCGCTATGAATTAAAGAGCTAAGGACGATTAACCCAGAGATGGCTTGGAAGAAAACAATGAAATATTCAAAACTAAAACACAGTGACTTACCATTTGTTAGCGTGATACATTTTTCAGGTGGTAACTCTGCATTAGGTAGCCAGTTGTTATACTTCTGTGCGTATTGTTCAAGGTTTCTAGTTTCTTGCGGAATTTCGACACCGTCACCAGAGCCAATACCTGCACATTCTTCGATAGACCCTTCACAATCTTGGCCGCCTATATTGCCGTTACCAGTGCCATTACCACCACCGCCGCCACCGCCAGTTTCAATACCATTAACAGCATCAATTAACTCATTGAATTTACCAACCGTTACAGCATGTAAACGTTCATCTTGGCTGGTTTGTAGGAGAATGGCCGTATCGATACTTTCCATCACATTTAAAAATGCTTTCGCGTTTTTAGTGTCAGCATCTATCTTTTTATTATGTAATTCATTGTCGTTATCTATCAGGCTATTAATACTGTTTTCGATTTCAGTTTCTACATTTTTAAGGTTACAACTGGTATCACCTTCGGCACATGTTTCTTTTGATTTATCAGGTGTTTTTGAAGCATCTACTTTAGAATCTGAATTATCTAAAGGATCATCTTCAGGGTCTGGTTGATGGTGGTCAGGACATTGTAAGACGTTTACAGTTCCATCTGTAGAAGTAGTGCATTTATCTGCATCGGCATCATCTGCTAATTTTTTATTGTCATAAGGTTTATCACCACAGGCCACACCTTGACTGACACCAATTGCATATTTACCTAATGAGATTTGTGATGCGTTAACGTTATAAGCACAACCATCATTGCAATAAAGACCACCACCATCGAAAGGCGCACCACCAATTGTTGGTGAAGAGAATAAACTTTCACTACTACCAGCTGGAGGGCATTCTTTTGGTACACATTCAGTAGAACCTAATTGTTGAGATGCACCTTTAGAATGATAACCAGCAGGACAATCTTTTAGGGTTGATGGCTTAGCACATGAGAAAGTAGGTTCTTGGGTTGCGTTCTCTTTTGGAACTTGAATAGTGTATTCACCAAAACCATCAGGCGGACATTGATACGCTTTTTCTTCATCCTTTACTATGAAAATAAATGATCCGTTTTGAGTGCCTGAATCGCCATCTCCATAGGTGGCGCAATCACCATATTTACATCTAACATACTCATATTGATAATGCGTGTCAGAAGTCCATGTAATATCACCAGCAGATTTATAGAAACCCGAAGAAATATGAGTTTGTATAGTTGAATTTATATTTTGATTCCAAATACTCTGACAGGCAGTGCCAGAATTTACATCAGACCAAACTGTAGGGTGTTCGCCTGAACCGCCATAACCACATTGCAACAAATAGCGTGATTTATAAGATGGTTCTTTTAAATCTGTTAAATCTGGTTCTTCAGCAGAGACAAAAAAGGCGCTCATTAGCGCCAATATAAATATTAGTATTCGCATCATTGCGCCTTAGTTTTAATCATCGAAAAGGATATAAAGTGCTAAAAGTCCTGAGACAATTAGCACTGTGTCTAATGTGATGAACATTAGCTAAAGATTGTGCCTTTCAACCATTTCCAGCCGATAGCCACAAAACCAGCAGTTAGAAATACACCACCGATTAAGTTTGCGTTATCAGTAAAGAATGTTTGAAACTGTGTTGTTGCAGCAGTTACTTCAGCAGCAGCTTCAGCATGAGCAGCACCAGCGGCCAATACAGAGGTTGCCACTAATCCAGCTTTTGTTAATTTACTTTTTAAGATGTTTTTCATGGTTAAGTTCCTTATCTATTCCAAACCATTTTGTTTAATTTCTTCCAACCATAAGCAGTAAGAAGAACGACGATGATTGACGGAGCAACTTCAGTTTTGAAGGTGTCCCAATCAAGCGGAACGGGAAGGGGGGTTTCCACAACTTCCAATTCCACCGGACACTGTTTCTCTACAGGCGCAACGGGACAAATAGCAATGTATTTGTTTTCACCCATGATTAGCCTGCAAATTTCACATCAGATACAACATTACGAGACATGTTTTCAGGGTCTGGTTGAAGTGTTAGATCAACCTGACAAATACCGTGTTGGTCTAGGATGTTTTTAAACTTTTGATACAAAGACTGTTCATCAAGAATGTTTAATGACTTTGGTTCAAAGCCGCATTTCTGGATTTGGTGGTCACCTTGGATAAAGTCCTTTTCAGGTACTAAGTAACTGATAGACGAAAACGCATAGTGCTTAGGTGCGCCAGTTTTTTGAGAAATACCTTTACCATTTGCGGCAGATAATAATGTTACTTTCATGGGTTCACTCCATTTGATTAGGTGGTGATATACAGGCCTGATTAATAGAGTCGGGGATATCCCACGGATTAAGGCCTTTAGTTAATTGATTAATGATTTCGTTATCAGTCAGTTCTTTAACGTGACGTAAGAAATTGAGGTACTTGCCGTAAGACTGTGCGCAATAGCGTTCTAGTCTTTCAGCAACTAAGATTCCGTTGTGTTTTGGTTTGCGAGTGGTGGTTTTAATCTCAAGACGTTTAGCGCTAACAAACTCAAAAGCAGGGTATGCAGCAGCAAAAACGGCATCGGTATTGAGAAGTGCATCCAAGGAGATAACACGGTCAATAGACCTAAGCTCAAGCTCAGCACGCACCCAATTAGGTTGAGACTGACTTTGCATTTGCTTGCCTTTTTCATAGATACGCGCCATTTTTCCATTTTTGCGACTTCCTACATACAGGGTGTTTCCGCCATTGGCTACGCAGTCATACCGCTTTTGCCAGCCGTGTTTTTTCTTCCAAAGCGCTTGTTGCTCATTAGATAATTTTTGCAGTTCGCCAGTTTGAATCCATGAGAAAGAGGGCGCTTGGTTGGTTTTACAAAAGCCACCTTCTTCTAAATTTTGGAAGTAATTTAGAACAGACTTTTCGCCGTCATAGTCATCATAAGCAATGTCCAAACGGGTGATTTTTACATTCGGCATTTTCTTTAGCATGGCGTGAAGTTTTGGAATATCCAGACCAGCACACCCTGCACCAGAAAATGAAATCATCACGCCGCCATTGTTCGCACCCCAAGCAACAACGCCCGAATTTACATCATGGCGGTAAAGGGTGGCTGACTTTTCATAGGTGAACATGCCGCCTGAATTGTGGCGATAAGACCAGCTTAAATCATCGGATGTTAAGCGGTCGGCAGCGGTTGCAACTTCAGTATTTAGAAGGTGCATAAACTTAGTAATATCACCTTCAATCAATGAATTAAGTGTTTTATAACGTTTGGTTTTACGTACAACGTTCTTGAAAAAATGCGCCCGTTCTTCACTTGGAATAGCATCAACAGAGCCGTAATTACGATAACGAGGATTGTTTTCAAACAGCTGGTCGTAGTAATAATCAGAGTCATAAACAACCGATTCGTTAACTTCTACGTCTAAATCATCAGTAGCTTGTTGGTCGAATAATTCAGCACAAAGCATTGCGTTATAAGCTTCTTTGTAGGAGCCAAAGTCACCTTTACCAAACGCAATTTTGGCGTCAAAGCGAAGACGGGCAATTTCGTCAGGGCAAAAAACAACGGTTAAATAGTCGATTTTGGTTAACTGTTTAGAAGTCTGGTTCATAGTCAAATGCTCCAGAGTCGAACAGTTCTTGCCAGTTTGAATCATCAACATCGATGATTTCGAAAGGTTCTCCACTTGCATAGTCTATGCAAAAAGCCATAGCTTCAGCGCGTGACGAATACATAAGCGGGTGTTCAATTTTATTGAAACCTAACGCGTATTCTTCAATGCCAGCTATGTATTGGAGATAGAATTTCAAACTGTAATCCTTGTTAATATGTCAAACTGTCAATCTTGAATGTTTTCGCGAATCTAACATTCAGGTTTGACAGGTGTCAACTTTTTATTTATCAAGAATGACAGTTATAATTAAGTAAGTGAGGAGAACGCTATGAATTTTAGTTACGAACTAATTGAAAAGTATAAAGAAGTTAAAGGTTACTCTCAGGACAAACAAGTTATTTCAGATTTCACTGAATTTAACTCAGGTAACATGTCTCAAATTAAAAAAGGTAATCGTCATTTAACTGCGAACCAGTGTATCGCAATGGCGAACGCTGTTGGTATGGATCAAAAAGAAGCTTTATTAAAACTTGCTATCGAAAAATCAAAATCGAAGGAAGAAGGTAAAATTTGGTCTGATATTGTAAAAAAGATTAGCGCTGCGTGTATTGCGGGAATCCTTGCAGCTGCTAGTCTAACTGGTCAGGTAGTGACCCCGCATTTGCGGTATCGTAGATAGCCCATAAATTACGTTATGTTAAATTGGATAAAATAATAAAAAGTGGACGTTAGGTTACTAACTAGCCCACTTTTAGAAGGGTCTTTACTTAGTTAATTCAGTTCAGAATCTACCCAAAATTTTGTGCCTTTTAGTACAGCTTGCAAAGCAAGGCCATTTTCGGTTAATGAATAGACAGTAACTTGATCAGCAATGGCTTCCGCAACTAATGCTCCACCTTTATCTTCATATTTTGCGGCTGCATCAGCGTTACCACCAAAGGTCCAGCCATGTTCAATGAAGCGATTTAATGCAGACTGGTTATGAAAGACCATTACTACATTAAAGTCTTTTACTCCTAAACCAAGACCTAAACCAGCTTCACCCATATTCATGTAAGTTGATTGGCCTGTTAGGTTATTTTTTACAACACCATAGCCGCCACCGAAACTCGCTAAAACAACATTTACATTTGCGTTATCAAAAACAGCATAACCTGCAGAATTTGCAATTTGTTGTTTAACATCAGGTTTTTCTGCATATAATTTGTTAAGTGTATTAGTTCTCATGCTTTGAACTAATGCACGTTTTTCTTGTGGTGATGCACTACCTGTTGTGGCACAACCCGTTAAAAGCGTTGTTAAAATAACAGAGGTAATGATTAATAACTTTTTCATACTTAATTCCTTGAATACTCGTATGGCAAAATGATACCTATATAATAGACTAATTTTCAGATATGTTAAGTCCAATACTAGACAGTATCGGACTTTATGGTAATCTTATAACTAGTTATTTTACAAGATATTTATATATTATGCTCGTTGCTCTCGTTGATACACTCAAACAACTTCGCTACCAAATTGCCCATCTTGAAGATGATACTCTCGCAACAGAATATCCTGAACTTGATACATTTATACATCAGGTTGGATTGACTGTTGCTGAATCAAAAAATGACTTAAGTTTCGTTTATCAATTCTTATACGTTTATGGCAGGAAATCTGAAGCAACGTTTAATCGCTTTCGAAATGAGCTTGAACGTTTTTGTTTATGGTCATGGTTAGTTGCTGAAAAATCAGTATTTGATCTGAAACGAGATGATATCGAAGCTTATGTAGATTTCATGGTTGATCCCGACTCTGCTTGGTTATCAGATTCGGTGCAATGGCGTTATAAAGATGAACAAGGTATTAGGCGATTAAATTCAAATTGGCGCCCCTTCATAAATAAAGAAAATATTGCGAGCCAACAAACACTCGCTGCAATGTTTACTGCACTTAATGTATTTTATAAGTTTGCGATTTTAGAAGAAAAAACCTTTGCTAATTTTGTACCGGTAGTAAAAAAGAACAGCCCTTACCTAGTTGTGCAATCACAGATTAAAATTCCAGATACGCTCAGTGATATTCAATGGGAGTATGTATTTGGTGTTACCCGGGATTTATGTGAACAACAACCTAATTTAGAAAGAAATTTATTCACACTCGCTTGCTTAAAAGGATTGTATTTACGAATTTCTGAGTTATCAGAAAGACCACAGTGGTCGCCGGTTATGTCGCATTTTTGGCAAGACAATGATGGCTTTTGGTTTTTAAGAATTATGGGTAAAGGTAATAAATTACGTGATGTAACTTTAAGTGAAGATTTTATCACTTATTTAAAACGTTATAGGCTTTACCGTGGTTTACCTGCCCTGCCCCGAGTTGATGAATCGGAGCCATTAGTTCATAAAATTCGTGGTAAAGGTGGTATGACTGTTAGGCAAATTCGACGTTTAGTTCAACAAAGTTTTGATTTAGCAAAACAATCTTTATTAGACGATGGCTTTAAAGATGATGCTGAGCAACTTGAAGCGGCGACGGCACATTGGTTACGACATACCGGTGCAACACACGATGCACAAACAAGGCCGCTTAAACATTTATCTGAAGATTTAGGCCATGCCAAAATTGCCACAACAGACCAAATTTATATTCAAACAAATATAAAAGAACGCGCAAAGTCTGGAATAAAAAGGAAAGTTTAATGGAATATACAATACTAGCGATTGTTGGTTTAGCCCTGTTATTTTATTCTCTGACAATTCGTCAGCTAGAGCGAACTGAAATTACTGGTCCAATGTTTTTTGTTTTTGTTGGTATCGCAATGACTTATTTTTTGCCGAGCGAATTTAAGTTAGGCGAAGCTGGACTCAGTGACATTTTACCTTTGGTTGAATTAACCCTAAGTATTTTTTTATTTACCGATGCTGCAAAATCAAAACTGCCTGTATTGAAACATAGTTTTCAATACCCTAGCCTATTACTGTTTGTTGCTTTACCAATGACACTAATGTTGGGTGTTGCTGGCGGATTATTTTTCTTTTCTGAGTTGTCACTTTTTCAATCTGCCTTGATCGCTATTATTTTAACGCCCACTGATGCGGCGCTTAGTAAAGGCATTTTAGAATGTACTTCTGTACCTGAAAAAGTTCGAGAAGGAATAAATACAGAAAGCGGTTTAAACGACGGGCTTTGTGTTCCAATATTTTTAGTTCTTCTTTTGTTAGCTCAAAATCCAGAAAGTGCTGTAACAACGCTTGATACTCTATTTGTTTTTACACGAGAGTTAGGCGTGGCGCTTGTTATTGCCGGCGTGTCAATGGCCATATTTATTCCATTATTAAAAGTAGCATTAGCACGTCATTATTTTGCAAATAATAGCAGCCCATTTTTATTAATTGGCTTGGTCATGGCCATTTTTTCTTTGACACAAAACCTGCATGGCAGTGGGTTTATAGCCGTATTTGTAGCGGGGCTTTTATTTGATTACTTAGCACCTAAAAAAATTCGTTCAACATTAGTTAAAGATTCTGAACATATTGCTGAATTTGTAGCATTACTTATATGGTGTTTATTCGGTTTTGTTTGTGGTCACTTAATTGTGAATGATATTACTTGGCCAATTGTATTTTATGCATTATTAAGTGTGACAGTTTTTAGAATTGTGCCGGTATTAGTTTCGCTGATGTTTACTAATTTAAATTTAAAAGACAAGCTCACGTTTGCTTGGTTTGGTCCGCGAGGATTAGCATCTATCGTATTCACTTTAATGGTGATGGACACTGCAATTGCGAACAAAGAGCAAATTGCTACAGTAACTTTAACAACAATTTTATTTAGCGTGTTCATTCATGGTATGAGCACCAAGCCCATCGCAAAAAGTTACCAATAATAAAGGCGCATTAAGCGCCTTTAAATTTTTTACTTTAAATTAAAATCTATTTTTTTAAAGTAGCTCTGCAATTAATTGCAGTGGATGCTTTGGTTTGAATTTTTCATAACGCTTCACTTGGCTACGACATGAGAAACCTGTTGCTAAAATAGTTTCAGGCTCATTATTATAAATAATTGGTTGCCAACTCATTTCATAAAGTGCACGTGAATTTTCTTGGTTTTGTTTTTCGTGGCCATAGGTTCCTGCCATACCACAACAACCCGTACTCGTTGTGTCTAGATGTAAATTTAAATCAGCAAAAATTGTTTGCCAAACTTTAGACGCATTTGGCATTGCTGTTGTTTCAGTACAATGACTTAATAATTTAAAAGTAGAATTCGACTTAGTGGTAAGTGAAAGCTGATTGAAGTTTTGTGTTTGAAGCCATTCATGTGCAAGCTCAACTTTAAAATCACCACGGTCTTCTTTTAAAATTGATACATACTCATCTCGGTAACACATAACTAAAGACGCATCGAGTCCGACAAGTGGCGCATTAATTTCACTGAGTGAATTTAAAAACTCTGCTGCATTTTTTGCTGTCGTTTTAAATTCATTTAGAAAACCTTTAACATGCTGTGCTTTACCATTTGGCTTAAAGGGTAATAGCATCGGTTTTTTGCCTAACGCTTTAATTACTTGAATAAAGCTTTCGACTAATTCTGCTTCGTAAAAACTAGTAAATGGATCTTGTACTATCAGTACATATTCGGCTTGTTGTTCTTTTGAGAGCGAATTTAGTAATTCAAAATTGAATTGCTGATCTTTTGAAATACGTTTTGAAAGTTGCGGTACGCTTAAACTTGGCGTATCAACATAACCGATGGTATTTTTAATTAGTCCAGATACAAGTTTGCTATTTACTATCGGATTAATAACTTTTGCAAACTTTGCCATAACCGGTGCTGTTTGTTCGATACCCGCAACAAGGTAATCTTTTGCAGGACGTGCATAATAACTATGGTAGAAATTTAAAAAGCGTGAACGGAATGTAGGAACATCAACTTTGATAGGACATGCAGTAGTACATGCTTTACAAGCTAAGCATTCGTCCATTGATTCTTTTACTTCGTGAGAGAAATCATAAACGCCTTTTTTCTTATCGCGACTATGTTGATAGCGCTCCCACCAAGTGATTACTTCACCATTCATCAATTCTTTTTCAACATTGAGTAAATCAATATTTTCAGACTCTTGCAGTCGTAACCATTCGCGCATTAAACTTGCGCGACCTTTTGGCGAATAACGGCGGTCACCTGTTACTTTATAAGATGGACACATTGGTGATTTTTCATCGTAATTAAAACACAGGCCATTACCGTTACAGGTCATAGCGTTATTAAATTCTGTTTTAACATCGATAGAAATTTCTTTGTCGAACCAGGCACGCTTTTGATCGTCAACAGAAACTAGTGAGTCTTTACTTTCAATTGGCGTACATATTTTTCCTGGGTTTACTCTGTTATTTGGATCAAATGCCGCTTTGATTTTTCTTAGTTGTGTAAATAAATGCTCGCCGAAAAATTCAGGGCCATACTCACTACGATATCCTTTACCGTGCTCGCCCCACATTAAGCCGCCATATTTGGCAGTCAGTTTAACGACTTCATCTGAAATATGGCGAAGCAATTTTTCTTGTTCAGGATCACACATATCAAGTGCCGGTCGTACGTGTAGTACGCCAGCATCAACATGACCAAACATACCATATTGCAAATTATGGCTATCAAGTAGTTCGCGAAACTCTACAATAAAATCGGCTAAGTTTTCAGGTGGTACAGCGGTATCTTCGGCAAAAGCTAACGGTTTTTGACTGCCTTTTACATTGCCTAAAAGTCCAACTGATTTCTTACGCATTGCATAAATTTTTAAAATATCAGCTTTATCATTGGTTAACTGATAACCGATCACCCCATTAGTTTGCTCTTCGACACATTTATCAAGTAGCTTACATAGGGACTCAACTTTATCTTTAATATCTTCTGGTGAAACCGCATTGAACTCAACCATGTTGAGGCCTTGCATATCTTTGTTTTCAACATCGGTTATTAAGTCCGATACTGAATGCCAAATAATATCTTCTCGAGCAAGATTCAGTACTTTGCTATCGACTGTTTCTACAGAAGTCGCATTTGCTGCGACTAAGAATGGCGAATGACGAAGAGCAGAATCAAAGCTATCGTATTTAATGTTGATTAATGTCTTAAATTCAGCAATTGGCGTAATGTTTAATTTTGCTTCGGTAACTATACCTAACGAACCTTCAGAACCAGTAATTAATCGGCTCATATCAAAGGTCTGTAAATCATCAGAAAAAATATGTTCTAAATCATAACCGGTTAAAAAGCGATTTAAGCGTGGAAACTTTTCTAAAATAGTGTCTCGATTATCAAGGCCAATATCGATAACTGTTTTATATAATTTACCTACCGTGGTGTTTTGTTCAGCAATTACTTTAGCTTTTTCTATAGGCATTGGGGTTGTTGACATTTCAGTGCCATCAACAAGATAAGTTGTAAGACCTAAAACATGATCACTGGTCTTGCCATAAACCAAAGAGCCTTGTCCTGAAGCATCTGTATTTATCATTCCGCCAATTGTTGCGCGGTTACTAGTAGATAAATCGGGCGCAAAGAAAAAACCATAAGGCCGTAAAAAGTCGTTTAGTTGATCTTTTATTACACCTGTTTGTACTCTAACCCAGTTTTCTTCGACATTGATTTCTAATATTTCACGCATGTATCGTGATAAATCAACAACAATGCCAGGAGTTAGTGATTGACCATTGGTACCTGTACCACCGCCACGCGGGCCAAAAGTCAGTGATAAAAAAGGATCACGAGAGGCAATTTGCATAGCCAGCTGTATATCTTTCGCTGACTTTGGAAAGATAACACCCTGCGGTACTTGTTGATACACGCTGTTATCGGTCGATAAGCTCAAACGCGTTGAAAAACTTGCATCAGTATCGCCGTTAAAACCTTGCTTTTTAATCGTTTCTAAATAATTAGCGACTAATTCAGATGCGACTTGTTGTTGACTTATTGTTGCTATCATGACGGTGACAAATTAAGACATTTTGCAAATTATATCATGCTAGTAGCTAAGTTAAATTGAAGATTTTACAGTTTGTAACACTCTTTTTATCGATTTTGAAAGCATTACTTTTATACTGTTTATAAAAGCATCAAAGAGATATGGATATGAAGAAAATTGCATTAATCAGTTTGGGTTTACTAAGTTTACTACTGGGCTTAGTTTTTATTGTTGTACCTGGACCTTCGCTTATTTTTTTTATTGCCGGGCTTTTTTGTTTATCATTTTATTACCCTAAAGCGCGTGTTGTCCTTCGAAGAAACAAAAATGCCAGCTAATTGCTGGCATTTTTTATATTAGGTTCTTTATTTTAGCTAAATAAAGTACTTAGTCGGCTAATTTTTTAGCAAGATATAACCAAGTTTCTAATACTGTATCTGGGTTTAGAGAAACAGAATCAATGCCCTGCTCAACTAACCAAGCTGCAAAGTCTTCATGATCTGAAGGACCCTGACCACAAATACCTACGTATTTGCCTTTTGCTTTAGCTGTTTTAATAGCCATTGATAATAGTTTCTTGATTGCAGGGTTACGCTCATCAAATAGATGTGCAATTAAACCTGAATCACGGTCAAGACCTAATGTTAACTGAGTTAAGTCGTTTGAACCGATAGAGAAACCATCGAAATACTCTAAGAACTCATCTGCTAGTAAAGCGTTTGATGGTAATTCACACATCATGATTACTTTAAGACCATTTTCGCCACGTTTAAGGCCGTGCTCTTCAAGTAATTCAATAACGCGTTTACCTTCTTCAAGTGTACGTACAAATGGGATCATGATTTCGATGTTAGTCATTCCCATTTCGTTGCGAACACGTTTAATTGCTTCACACTCTAACGCGAAACAGTCACGGAAATCTTCAGAGATATAACGCGCTGCACCACGGAAACCAATCATTGGGTTTTCTTCTTCCGGCTCATATTGCTGGCCGCCAACAAGGTTTGCATATTCGTTAGACTTAAAGTCAGACATACGAACGATTACACGCTCAGGTGCAAATGCACAACCTAGTGTTGCAATACCTTCCACAAGTTTAGAAATATAGAATTCAACTGGCGATTCATAACCTGCCATCATTTCTGAAATTTCAGCTTTAAGCTCATCAGATTGAGCATCAAAGTTAAGAAGTGCTTTAGGGTGAACACCGATCATACGGTTGATTACGAATTCTACACGAGCAAGACCAACGCCAGCATGTGGTAAACGCGCGAAGTCGAATGCACGATCTGGGTTACCCACGTTCATCATAATTTTCATTGGTAATTCTGGCATTTCATCAACACGTGAAGTAAGTACTTCGTAATCTAAAATACCTTCGTAGATATAACCTGTGTCACCTTCGGCACACGATACTGTTACATCCTGACCTGCTTTAATTAAATCAGTTGCATTACCACAACCAACAACTGCAGGAATACCAAGTTCACGAGCAATGATTGCAGCGTGACAAGTACGGCCACCACGGTTTGTTACAATCGCAGCGGCACGTTTCATGATTGGCTCCCAATCTGGGTCAGTCATGTCAGTAACTAGGATGTCACCTTGTTGTACTTTGTCCATTTCGTCAATTGAATTAAGTACACGAACAGTACCTGAACCAATTTTGTGACCAATAGCACGGCCTTCAACTACAACAGCACCTGTGCCGTTTAGTTGGAAACGTTCCATTACGTTTGCGTCTTCATTTGAACGAACAGTTTCTGGACGTGCTTGAACAATATAAAGCTTACCGTCGTTACCATCTTTTGCCCACTCGATGTCCATTGGACGACCGTAGTGTTTTTCAATGATCACAGCTTGCTTTGCAAGTTCTTGAACTTCAGCATCTGTGATTGAGAATTTGTTTGATAGTGCAGAATCTACATCAACAATTTCAACTTGCTTACCGTGTGATTCATCTGCAGAGTAAATCATTTGGATTGCTTTAGAACCAATGTTACGGCGAACTACAGCAGGTTTACCGTTAGCAAGTGTTGGTTTGTGAACATAGAATTCATCTGGGTTTACAGCACCCTGTACAACCATTTCCCCAAGACCATAGCTTGACGTTACAAATACTACATCTTCAAAGCCAGATTCAGTATCAATACTGAACATAACACCTGAAGCTGCTTTATCTGAACGAACCATGCGTTGGATACCAGCTGATAATGCAACACCACGGTGATCATAACCTTGGTGAACACGGTAAGAAATAGCGCGGTCATTAAATAGTGAGGCAAACACGTGTTTGATTGCAGTCATAACTGAATCAATACCACGTACGTTTAAAAACGTTTCTTGTTGTCCTGCAAATGAAGCGTCTGGCATGTCTTCTGCTGTTGCAGATGAGCGAACTGCAAATGATACATCTTGAGATGCGTCGCCATGTAATTGGCTGTATGCGTCGCGAATGGCTTGGTCTAGGTTAGGTTGGAATGGTGTGTCGATAATCCATTGGCGGATTTCGGCACCGACTTTAGCGAGTGTATTTACATCATCCACATCCAATGTGTCTAAAATATCGTGGATTTTTGAGTTTAAACCAGATTGCTCTAGAAACTCATTGAATGCATCAGCGGTTGTAGCGAAACCACCTGGCACTTGAACACCAGCGTTAGCTAGGTTTGAGATCATTTCACCCAGTGAAGCGTTTTTACCGCCAACACGTGGAACATCTTGCATACCAAGCTCTTGATACCAGAGAACGTATTCTTGCACGGATCTTTCTCCATAAACAAATTGTAGTACTAACTGTGAGAGTTAAGAAAGAAAACCTTCTAAAAAGGTCGTAGTCATTCTACACTGGCAACAGACCTCACGTAAACCGTGAAGCCCCTATTTTGCAGATAAAGGTAATAAAAAGGTTAAATATGAGAACTGCATTTTATATCTCTGATGGAACAGCTATCACCTCCGAAGTCTTTGGTCATGCGACCTTATCTATGTTTCCTGTGGAGTTTAATCACAAAACAATTCCTTTTGTTGAAACAGAAAAAAAAGCAAACGAAGTTAGGAACTTAATTAACTCAACAGCTCAACGAGATGGTGAGCAACCTTTGGTATTTTTCACTTTTGTGAACCATGAATTAAGTGAAATTATAAAATCGTCATGTGCGGTATGTTATGACTTTTTATCGCAATACAGTGATAAAATCGCTCAAGAACTCAATGTTGCCCCTGTACCAAAAGTACATAGAACACATTCAATGCATGAGAAAAGCTATGACTTTAGAATTGATGCGGTGAACTATGCGTTGACCAATGATGATGGCGCTAATATAAAAAATTATTCTGAGGCAGACATTATTCTTGTCGGCGTTAGCCGAAGTGGTAAAACACCGACTAGTTTATATCTAGCTTTGCAGTACGGCATAAAAGCAGCCAACTATCCACTTACAGAAGATGATTTAGAGCGTGGCACCCTTCCTGAATGTTTAAAGGCCTACAAACATAAGCTATTTGGTTTAACAATTGATCCTGTTCGCCTTGCTGATATTCGCCAACGTCGTATGGCGAACTCTAAATATGCGTCTTTAAAACAGTGTCGAATTGAAGTTCGTGAAGTAGAAATGCTTTATAAAAAACAAAAGATTCAATATTTAAATTCAACACATCATTCGGTTGAAGAAATATCTGCAAAGATTATATCTGATACAGGTCTTGAAAGACGTAAGTACTAACTTTCTTTAGTATCGGACATTAAAAAAGGCTGCAAATAGCAGCCTTTTTTGTATAACTTATAAGTTACTTACGTGCGTCTTTTAATAAATCTGCGACTAAGAAACCAAGTTCTAATACTTGGTCAGCATTTAAACGCGGGTCGCACTGTGTGCGATAACGTTGTGCTAAGTCTTCATCAGATAAACCATACGCACCACCGGTACATTCAGTTACGTGTTGGCCAGTCATTTCAAGGTGAACACCGCCTGGGTATGAACCCTCAGCTTTATGAACTGCGAAGAACTGGCTAATTTCACGAAGGATATTATTAAAGCTTCTTGTTTTGTAGCCTGAGCTCGCTTTTTCTGTATTACCATGCATTGGATCAGAGCTCCAAATTACTTTACGGCCTTCTTGTTGTACTTTGCGTACCAGTGCCGGCAGTTTCTCTGGAAGTACATCAGCACCCATTCTGGTAATTAATGTTAAGCGCCCAGGAATGTTATCTGGGTTAATGGCATCTATAAGTTTAATTAGCTCGTCTGGGTCCATACCAGGGCCAACTTTCACACCGATTGGGTTTTTAATACCTTTAAAGAACTCGATATGTGCGTGATCTAACTGACGTGTACGCTCACCAATCCAAACAAAGTGTGCAGAACAATCGTACCAGTCACCTGATAGATGGTCACGACGTGTTAATGCTTCTTCGTAGCCTAATAATAATGCTTCGTGTGATGTAAATAAGTCTGTTTCTTTTAAGCTTGGTGCAACTGTTGAGTCGATACCGCACACTTCCATAAATTCAAGGGCATCTTGAATTCTGTCTGCTAACTGTTGGTATTTCTCTTTAAGTGGATTTGCAGCAACAAAACCCATGTTCCAACGGTTTACTTGATGTAAATCAGCTAATCCACCTTGGGCAAATGCACGTAATAAATTTAACGTTGCTGCACTGTGATGGTACGCCGTCATTAAGCGCTGTGGATCTGGAATACGCGCTTGCTCTGTAAATTCAAAGTTATTGATGATATCACCACGGTATGAAGGCAATGAAACACCGTCAATCGTTTCGTAATCTGATGAGCGTGGCTTAGCATACTGACCAGCCATACGTGCAATTTTAACAACAGGGCATTTACCACCATAAGTTAAAACGACGGCCATTTGTAAAAGTGTTTTAAAAGTGTCGCGGATATTCGCTGCGTTAAAGTCACTGAATGACTCCGCACAATCACCACCTTGTAATAAGAAGGCTCTGCCCTCACATACAGCTTCTAGTTGTTTATATAAGCTACGCGTCTCTTCAGCAAAAACTAAAGGTGGTGCACTTTTTAATTGCCCCTCAACTGATTTTAGGGCTTCTTGATCTGGGTACTCTGGCTGCTGAAGTATCGGCAGTTTTCTCCAGCTGTCTGGGTTCCACGATTGCATGTTCTTTCCTCATTCCTAACATAGACCGTTAACGAAAACTAACTTATTGCAGGTACTAAGTTCAAGGACAATATTCAGCTATTTGTAATTATTTAGTTATTTGATAAATACTTTAGCTATGAATAATTAAAAAATAACGATTTAAACATTATAGAACAGTAAGTTACCTGCTGTGTATAGCGAACTTCTATTACAGAATATATAAGAACACATCTTACTATTAGATAGCACTAGTGTAACCTCAGCTTTACGCTAGTTAAAAACACTTTTTTATCACTAAGTTGAAATAATAAAAATACATGCTAAGCACTACAAATAAGGAACACATCATACTTTATTAAAAGAGAATGTAAGGTCAACGTCTGAGTGAAATAAATATTTAAAAGGTCAAGTGATAAGGTTAAACTTAGGGAATCTATATGTAAGATGTGTTCCTATGAGTACTAAACTTGAAATTCGCAGTCAGTTTGATTTAGTTAATGAGTTAACCCACCTATTTTGTGATGAATTAAAACAGCTTGATTTTCATAAAGCGTCATATTATCAATTACCTGATATTGATATAAACGATGAGAAAAAAGTCCCTTCGGCAATACCTGTCATAAAAGTTGAAGGTGCTGATGCACAAAAACAAATCATTAATTCGTTTGGTGATTTTTATAAAAAGACGGGCTTAAGTAGTCGAGTACTTAAAAGGCATCCTGGCTTATTAGTGCTTAAAGATGTTGATAAACAAAATATTACCGCCAGAATCAATCAAATAAACAAAGCCAAAGCTGATTTTAAAAATTGTGTGTTGGCTATCGATAATAACGATGCACGCTTTGAAGCTGTTCATAATGCTGTGCCAAACTTAATTACTTTAGCTGCCTATCGTAAAATTCACTATGAAACAGAGTCACCCTACTCTGTTCGTTTTACTTGGATGCACAAACATGCAACTAAAACACTAACGAAAAAAATGGCACTCGCTATGTTAGAAAAGTCTGCAAGTTATTCAAATCCAAGAATGATCGATCAACATTCTTGGCAAGCACTTGTTGCACAAGAACAAAGTCGTGTTGCAAGTTTAGGTGATAAAGAGAAATTACGAATTCGTAGACCAACAAGGGTAAGCCCACAAGTTAATGTGAGATACACTGCTCAGAACAGATATCATGTTAGCGCTGCTTTACCATTTATATTGATAAACCCTGAACCAGATGTAAAACTTGGTACGTTATCTGATTATCAAAAACCACAAAGCCATCCTCGTAAAAGAGAATATGATTTCTTAGTAGATAGACTTTACTTAGAACAAGTAACAGATTGATTATGTTAAAAAGGCCACTTATGTGGCCTTTTGTTTGTAGTTAGTAGTATTAAAGAAATTAGTCTTCAACTATTTCTTCAATTTTATCTTCATCAATTAAAACTGCATTCTCAACAATGCGTTTGCCACCTTGTATTTCGATTCGTTTATTATGCTTATTTAGTGTAAGAATCTCATCACAAAATTGGTCAGACGGATGCATCTCGTAAGTGTAATCAATAATATTACCTGTTTTATCATCTTTAACGTTGGTAATGTTATATTCTGAAATTGCACCTTTCTCGATCAAATCTTTCATTGTTGTCGTCATATCACGACGCAATGCTTTCAATTTGTTTTCTGTTATTTCATCTGTCGAGTAGATTGATCCGTACTTTTCCATAATTGATAAAAGTCGAAAATGGTAGGTTTTACCCGGTGCAGCATAACGCCATAAATGATACAAACGCAGCATCATCCAACGTGATAAACCACGCTTTAATTCTTGTGCACTATTAAAGTAATAACCTTTATATTCAAGATTATCGATCATGTTATGTACGAACGCATTTAAACATGCAACACATTTTACGTTACCACCTTGACCTTTCTTGCCACTAAAGTGCAGTGACGATAAAAAGTTCATATTCGATTCGTAAAATGAATCATCAATATCAGAATTGCGGGTGTCGGTTGCTGAATATCTAAATGAAAGTTTAGAACCTTGTAATGCTTCTAAAGATTCTTTAATTTGAGGATATGGCATCGACTGGCCAACAGCTTTCAGCTCTTGCGCCAATTCATTCATTGAAAATACAACCGCGTATTGAATACCCGATTTAAAATTAATTTTTACAATTTTACCTTTAGAAGCTAAACGGATCAGAGCTCGCTCGACTTTTTCTTCTCGGTCAGATGGCCAAACAAGATATTCAACATCTTCACCATCTTTACGAGTGCTTACTACCGCAGGTGTAATTTTTATTTCGCCATCATAAAGAATGCCGTCTACTTTTTCTGAGATTCTGCGTGTAACTATTGTTTTCTTTGGTGCTTCTTCAACCGGAAGCTTTTTATGACCAGAACGGACAAAACGTCCCCATAAATCATAATGATTAAATGTATTTGAGTAAGCTCTCAAACCATGAGCAGCATTTTCAATTGAAACGCGCACATCTTTGTTGTCTGTAAATAGTGCTAGACTTTCATTATCTATTGCACTTTCCACCCCGTGGATCTGCCCGCGTAATGTATCGGGTAAGTTATCTACCGAGATGTTGACCTTTCGGCTCATTGTTCTTATTTCCAATTTTTCTTCGACAGTTAATAACAACACATAAAACTTAAAAAGTTAAATGTTTAAGTTAGTAAAAACTTGATCCGATCTCAATTAATTTCTTAGGATCAGATTTATACTAACTCTCTCGTAATTGCTAATTTTCAGATCAGATTTTTACTAAGTTATAGTTCATAGGTGGCGATTTTACTAACTCAGTTCAATTTATGTCCGGTGAATCTACTTTTTAAGGCTTATTTACACGACATAAATCTCTATTTTTTAAATCGCATGTGGATAAACCAAGTTTAAGTTAGCATAGATCTGATCTGTACCAACTATAGATCAGATCCGTACTAACTAAATGCTTAAATTTACCTGGGTACCAGTGTATAACTTTCTAATTTAGTTAGTAAAATTTTGATCTACACAGACATAATTGTGAGTAATTTAGTGATTAAGCTGTGCATAACTAAAAAGCCCATTTTTTACTTAGTAATAAGCTGATCTGTGAGTAATAAGAGATCTGATCTTAACCAAGTAAAATTATGATCTGCTATTTTATGAAATATTCAATCAAATCAGCTAGATATTACACTATTTTAGCATCTTAACCTTATATACCTATATATTTAACCGATATTAAACTTACTTATTTATACTTAGCATAAGTAAAGTTACAAATTTTTATTAAATGTCTTATTAATAAAAGGTATGTCGTCTTAAATACTTGTTTACAGCAATTTGAATGGACATTATACTTAAAGCATAACTTTGAGGAAGAAAGTATGTCTATCAATAATAATGCGCTAGCCACTTATAGGTTACTAAAAGCGACAGCAGAAGTTGCTGAAAAATCGCTAGAAGGACGTATTCAACATTACCGTGCCCATCTTAAGTCTGAAGAAAAAGAACTTCGCACTTACACTCAAAAAGCCGCTGCTGATCTACTAGGTTGTAATAATCGCACCCTTAAAAGACGCCATGACAATGGTGACTTTGATGAATTGAATATCAAACGTGGCGCAAATGGTCACTATGCTTATACGTTAGTCAATATTTTTGCTATGGCAGATATCATGGATATCAAGCCAGATCACCGAACTCTAGATGATAAATTACAAGTTATTGTTATTAATTCACTAAAGGGTGGATGTGGTAAAACAACTAGTATGGTTAATATAGCCGCAGCTCTGGCTACCACCAATATTAAACGTTATCGCATTGGTATCATTGACCTTGACCCACAAGGTTCATCTTCAAGCTTTTTCCCACCAAGTGAACCTGATCCAATCACTGTAGGTGACTTAATGCGTGATTGTATTGAACTTGAAGATAATGAAACGTGGGATGAATTAGTTACAAGTGCATTTCTACCTACTCATATTCCTAATATCCGTATCTTACCTTCAGGTATGGATGACTTTTATTTTGAGCATGAAACAGCCACTTTACTAAAAGACAGCTCAAGCTACGATAAAACACGTCATTACCACAAGTTATTAGAGAAAGTTATTGAGCCAGTAAAAGATCAATTTGATATCATTCTAATTGACACCGCTCCTTCTCTTAACTTTATGTTTTATAATGCATTAATGGCTTCTACATCAATGCTTATTCCTGTTCATCCAGAAGCAGTAGACTTTGATGCCAACAATAAATATTTAAAACGATTAGGTGAGATATACCATACAGTTGCAGCCCTTGGTCACGAGGGATGGGATTTTATGCAGTTCTTAGTTACTAACTATGTGAAAGGCAATCACTCACAGCGTGATATCGTAAAAGATGTACGTAGTGCCTTCGGTCGTCAAGTAATGAGTTACCCTATAAATCATAGTTCTGCTATAACAGCCAGCTCATCATCATTTAATACCATTTTTGATCAAAAGACTTCTGACAGCTTAGCAAGTCGCGAGTCACTATTACGTGCTCAAGAAAATATCAAAGATGTGGTTGATGAACTTGAAATGTTGATCAGATCTAACTGGCAATCAACTCAATCAACACTAAATACAGCTAAGTAAGGTTAATAATAAAGATGGCTAAAAAACGTAAAAATGATACCAGCTTAGATCCTTTTTCAACCTCTATTGAAAGTAGCAGTTTAGATGCATTGCTTGAAAAAGCATCTGCCGGTGATGTTATCAGTATGCCTGCTCCTAGTGATCCTACCCGTCAAATCACGTTGGTATGTAAAGTGATCCCTAGCTCTGAAATTGAAGCTAAAACAAAGGTATACGGTAAAAACCGCCGAGTACAATCACTTCTAAACGAAAAGTCAGTTGCCGATATTCTACCTGCAATTGCTGAAGACGGTCGTAACCAGCACCCTGCCCTATGTTGGGATAAAGGTGACGAAATGCTTGTATTAGCAGGCTCACGTCGTCGTAAAGCCTGTATTTTAAGTAATTCTGATTACTTAGTATTAAGCTCTGCAGACTTTACAGATCAAGATGCAAAAATTCTTGCCGTTTCTTCAGATCAATACATTGCCCCGAGTTTATGGGAGCTTGGTCAAGCATATCAACAGACCCGTGATGAGCTTATTGCTGAAGGTAAAAAAGGCTCTTATCGTGAAATTGCTGCTATTGAAGGCGTGTCTCACACTGCAATTGCTGATGCAATCAAAGCTTATGAGAATCTTCCAGCAACAGTTTTAAGCCTTTACCCTACTGCAAATCACGTAGGTCGTGAGGTCGCTAAAAAGCTCATAGCAGCTAAAGAGCGAGATGAGCAAGCGTTTACTCAGCTTGTTGACGAAATCAGTTCTGATGCTGAGCTTGCGGCTATTAGCAGTGATGACAAACGCGCTTTAGCTATCACTAAACGCTTAACTGCAGAGCCAGTGTCGACTAGTCGCCGTGAAGCAATACTTGATAGTGAATTTGTTGTTGTACAGCGCAACATTAAAAGCGGTGATCTATCTGTGAAAATAGATAATAAAGTTATGACTGACAAACGCTTAGAGCAATTAACAAAGCTATTAAATAGCTTTAATTAGTTAGTAAAATAACGATCTATCACGCTTTTTATGTTAGTAAAAGCGTGATCTGTTCTCCTGTTTAGTTAGTAAAATAATGATCTCATTTGGCAATAATCATAAGATCCTACCCTCTCAGATCACTATTTTACTAACTTATAACCCCTTTACAGCTCTTTTTTGGTTTTCCTTACATATCTTAGTAAAAAAGTGATCTGTAAAGCCCCTTCGTTGTTTATAAGTTGTTCATAACTTGTGCGATTGCTGTTTGTTAAATCAGCTTTTTGTGTTTTAAGTCGATTTGCTGTTTTATAAAACACTTTTTTACCAACTTATCAGCTCCAACCAGTCCAAAATGGCTTATTAGTGCTTTAGCTCATCGCCGATAGATCATATACTGGCAGAATTATTTTTTGTTTTTACTGCCAAAAACTTTATGTCTGCTAACTTATCCAAAAATGACTTATTAGCTATCTTTGAGGAAATCAAACAAGAGCAAGAAACCCAGTTTCCTCTTTCTGAACGATTCATCAAACAGCTATTTAAGCCGCATGTGTTAAGTAAAGCTAAAGAGTATCATCAGAACGGTCAAATCAACTGGTTAGAACACAATAGTGATTTTAGTGTTATAGATGCATCTATGTTTGGTAATGAAGGAAATACATTTACCCAGCATATCGAGATCAGTAAATTACCAACTGGTTTTTCGGTCGATTCACACTGTACATGTGGTTCAAAAACAAAATGCCGCCACATCGCTGCAGTTTTACTCAAGTTAAAAATTGAACATTCAGGCAACTATGGCGAAGATTATATTATTAATGATTGGTTTAGTGAGCTTAAAACATTAAAGCAAGCATCGAATGATACAGCCAAACAAGTTCTACTTTTTGTTTTAGATGTTGAAAAATCGGTTGTAACATTAACGCCTAAAATAGCTAATTTCGATCCCGATCATAACTATACCCTTGGCCGCAACCTTACTGAACAACAATTAAATAGCTTTGTTACACCAACAGATTTACTAGAGTCTGACTTTCGACTTTATAGTTGGATCCGCTCGCAAAATGCCCTTGGTAAGTTAGAGCTTAAAGGTCAATGGGGGTTTGCGGCCCTGCAACAACTTATTGCCACACAGCGTCTATTCTTAGGTCGTTCTCGCCAAGCTATTAAAGCAGATACCATGCAAGCTCTAGAGTTTGATTGGAAACAAAATAAAGATCTAACCTCATTGAGCATGACACTCGCAGGTCAAGATAATTGGTTATTATTAAAAACAACACCGCCTACTTACCTTGACCCTGACAAGCTAAAAGTTGGTCGCATCAGAACACCTTTAACAGCTGATGAAATTGCCTTACTAGCAAATATGCCTGCAATACATAGTGAAAACTTTGATCGAGTCTATCAGCAGCTCAGTGATAATTTTGGTGAAGGGGTAATCCCTCATGCGTACAAAGAGAATAAAATTTGTAATGCGCGTAGTGTTTTTCCTGTCATTAGCTTAAATAATGATGAAGGAACTATTCGGTTATCACTTAAGTTTAATTACCAACGTTCTTTGTATGATTTAAGCCAAGCTCCTGCAGAGATTATTAATCAATCATTCGAGAATACCGTTGTAAATGAATTAATTAACCTTGGTTTTGAGCTTTGTAAAGGGGCTTTACAAACTGATTTTATATTTAATAAACAATCAGTTATACATGAACACTGGTTAAAGTTTGAAATTATTCCAAACTTGTCAAAACGCGGTTGGAAAATTAACGACGATCTAAATGTAGGTAAAGCTTTAAAGCAACTTTCACTTCAAGTACAACGCGGCAAAGGTCACCAAATAGTTAGTAAAATAGTGATCTCTGGTGTTAAGACGCAGCAGCTTTTCACTACTGATGATAAAAACTTTCAATCGCTTAACAGGCAAAGTGAGCAGTTCTTCTATTTTAATGTAGGCAAGCGTTTCGCTGTTATTAATAAAGCTGCCATAGCGCAACTAAATGAATACCGTGAACGTTTTGAACACATAAAAACACGTGATGAAATTTTAATGCCGCTGTCATTTTTACCACAATTAATAGAGCAGACAGCCATTAAAGTGAATATTGTTGATGATACGCTTGATGCCTATTTAGCGGAATTAAGTCATTCGCAACAGTTAATTAAAAAGTCCGATATTCAAGGATTAAACAAGGGTGTGCAGTTAAGAGAATATCAGCAACACGGTGTTGATTGGCTCAACTTTTTAAAACGACACCAACTAGGTGGGATTTTAGCTGATGACATGGGGCTAGGGAAAACCCTTCAAGTTATTGCCTTTTTGGCAAACGCAAAGCAATTACCTCAGGCAGGACCAACTTTAATTATTTGCCCTACCAGTTTGGTTGGAAACTGGCAAAGTGAAATTAATAAGTTTGCGAGTAACTTAAAAATTACTACCGTGTTTGGTGCTGCTCGCAGCGAGCAATTGCAGCAGTTATCACAGGCAGATTGTATTTTAACGACCTACCCTTTACTTAAACGTGATATCGCTTTTTATTCACCGCTGTATTTTGAAAATATTATTCTTGATGAAGCGCAATACATTAAAAATGATGCTGCGCAGGTTTCGCGCTTAGTTAAACGACTTAATGCTGACTTTAAGTTATGTTTAAGTGGCACACCTATCGAAAACAACCTCTTTGAGCTTAAGTCCTTACTTGATTTTGCCATGCCTTCTTTACTTGGCTCACAAGCTCATTACAAAGATTATTTCCAGACGCCGATTGAGCGTGATAACGATGTACAGCGTGCTGATGAATTGAAGTCTTTGATCATGCCATTCATCTTACGCCGCACTAAAGCACAGGTTACTCAAGAGCTACCAGAAAAAACTGAGCTAATTAAAGAATTTGAGTTTGAGGCAAAACAAAAAGAACTCTATACAGGAATTACAGAATCTCTTGAGCAAAAGCTTGTCGATTTATTTGCTCAGCAAGGTGTGCAAAAGAGTAAACTTGCGTTTTTAGATGCGTTATTAAAATTACGCCAGATTTGTTGCCATCCAAAACTGATTGATCCAAGCTCTCAAGCTGGCAGCGCTAAACTTGAATGGTTATCTAAGCATTTGCCTATCATGCTTAGCGAAGGTCGTAAGGTGATTATATTCAGTCAATTCACCATGGCACTTGATGTCATAGCTGAGCGATTAAATGAATTAGGCATCAGTTTTAGTATGCTTACCGGGCAAACAAGACACCGGGACCGTGTTATCGAAGAGTTTACTCAAGGTGATACATCCGTATTCTTAATTAGTCTTAAAGCCGGTGGTACAGGGCTAAACCTAACTCAAGCCGATACTGTGATTCATTTTGATCCTTGGTGGAACCCTGCTGTTGAGAAACAAGCGACAGATCGTGCCTACCGTATTGGTCAAACTAACCCTGTGTTTGTTTATAAATTAATTATGGCTAACTCAATTGAACAAAAAGTATTTAAAATGCAGCAGCATAAGCAAGCCCTTGTTGATGCATTATTTACCGAAAAATCAATGAGTTTTACTCAGTTTGATGAAGAGCAAATGCTTGCTCTGATAAAAAATTAAATTTTTTTAAAGTTTTTTTGAACTAATCAAATTTTGGGGCGTCTATTATTATGCTTGTTGTTAAATTGCAGTTTACATAAGCATTATGTTGATTTCCCATTTGGTTACTAAATTTTAGTAATGTTAGAGCCAGCTCACCTTGAGCTGGCTTTTTTTATGCCTGCTCCCCTACTCTGCCGAGTACTAATTCGTTATGATGATGTGTCTTCAAGTTATTGAGTTTTCGTTATGATTACAGAGCTAATTGCACAGATTAATTGGCAAAGTGTGGTACTTGGTGGTGCTGTAGGTGCAGTTGCAAGTGGTGTTATTTTTGCCTTGCAAAAAAGTCGCTTAAAAAATCAGTTAACCGAGCTGCAAAATAGCTATCAAATCCAGCAAAGCAATTTAGAGCAAAAGCAGCTGCAACTGCAAGAAAGCCAACTTTCGCATTCACAGTTACAGCAAGATTACGCTGAACAGCGTGATGAATCGCAACATTTTAAAACCCGTTTTGTAGAACAAGAAAAACAAGCGCAACAATACAACCAATTTTGGCGTAGAGTTGAAGCCGAACTCACTGAAACTAAAGCGGCTCTTAATCAGCGAGATGTTGAATTAAGTACCTTACGCAGTACGATAGAGCAAAAAGAGCTGCACTTTAAAGAGCAGCTTAGTCATATCAAAGAGAGCAAAGAGCAACTCAAAAAAGAGTTTGAAAACCTCGCTAACCAAATCCTTGAAGAGAAGTCTCAGCGTTTTAAAACTCTAAACCAAGAAAGCATCGAACAACTATTAAAACCGGTTCAGGGTGAGCTAAAAGGCTTTCGCGATAAGATGGAATTGATCCACGTTGAAGATCTTAAACAACGTGCAGCACTAAAAACTGAGTTATTGCATTTACAGGCTAAAAGCCAAGCTATTACTGAGCAAGCAGATAGGCTGAGCACTGCATTACAAGGACAAAAGAAAACCCAAGGTAATTGGGGAGAGTTAATGCTTGAAAATGTACTCGACAGCGCTGGGCTGCGTGCAGGTGTAGATTATCAACGTGAAGTGTCGTTTAACACTGAAGATGGTCGTCTACGCCCAGATGTTGTGGTGTATTTACCCCAGCAACGCCATTTAGTTATTGATGCTAAAACCTCTTTAAACGCTTATACACGCTATGTAAACGCCGATACTGAGCTTGAAGCACAGCAAGCGCTTAAAGAGCATGTAGCGGCGGTGCAATCACGTATTAACGAGTTAGCAAGCAAAGCCTACGATAGGCTACCCGGTATTAACTCACCTGAAGTGGTGATCATGTTTGTACCGATAGAGTCGGCTTTTGTTGAAGCACTTAAATACCAAAGTGATATATATCAGCAGGCTATCGAAAACAATATCTTAGTTGCAACACCAACGACGTTATTAACCAGTTTGAACATCGTAAAACAACTGTGGCGTTTTGAAGAGCAAACTAAATACTCAAAAGAGCTTGCCGCCCGTGCTGAGCGTTTTTACAACAAACTCAATGGTTTCCTAACCAGTATGGAAGGGGTTGGCAAGCAATTAGACCGCGCCAAAGAAAGCTATGATAAAGCGTTTTCTCAGCTGTACCGCGGTAAAGGAAACTTAATTAAGCAGGCCTCAGAGTTCAAAGAATTGGGGGTTTCTGTTCAAAAAGAGTTGCCCGCGGAAAGTGTTGAAAAAGCCCAATTAGAGTTAGATTAAATGCGATACAAAAAAGCCAACGTCTTGTTGGCTTTTTATTAGTTAATAAGTTCTGCTGAAACAATATCGTTGAGCATCAAAAAGTGGTTAAGTACAGACTCTTCAAGTTCGAATACCTGCGCGATTTTTTCGCCACTTGCTGACTTCCCTGTTTGCGCACCAGCAAATTCAATATGTAACCCTAAACGCTTCAGGGTTTGAGCGTCGTAACTATAAATAGCAGAATCACGTTTCTCTGTAATACCAGGCATCATACCTATGATAGTAACCGCCTGTTCAACATTAATGATATCGAAGAATTGTCGCTCTGCGGTTTGCCATTTTGCAATATAGCTAGCAACTTCAGGAGGCTGTTCCATAGGCACGTATAGTGGCTGTAATGAGCCGCCATGCCAGCCTATAACGGCTTGCTCTTCAACAAGTACATGTGGACTAGCGGTAAGTACATAATTAGCGCAAGACGATGCACAAAGCTCGCGTACCACAACATTGAGTTGATACTCATGCACTAAGCCTCCTAAATGTAGGCCGGCCATAACGTCGCCGCCTTCACTATTGATCACTAAGGTATCTATTTGGTTACGGCTACTAACTAATAGTTTTTCAAACTCTTCGACACTTTTTTTGGAAGTTTCGCCTTTGTAGTAAATTGTGCCCGGCGATATCTCACTGATTTCATTCACTGCATGCTCTGTTGTTTTACAGCCAACAAGCAATACTGTCAGTAATAATAATAAACGCATTAACAATGCCTTAAAGTTTTGTTTCTATACCGCGCTCAGTTTAATAATATGTTATTAACGGACTGCGAAAATCGCATAGTACGATTTTTTGCTTGAGAAATAAATCCAGTTATTAGGAACAATTGTATGAATATTGGGATTTACATTTATGATGATGCTGAAGTACTCGATTTCTCAGGCCCATTTGAGGTGTTTAGTACTGCCAGGCGTCTAGCGAATAATGACTGGCAAGTGAGTTTAATTGCTGAAAATGATAGGCCTGTACTTGCCCGCGGTGGTTATAGTGTAAACCCCCATTACAGCTTTGCTGACTGCCCTTTGCTTGATCTACTTGTTGTGGTTGGAGGTGATCATACACGAGAGCTAGAAAAAGCAGAGGTTATTGCTTGGTTAAAAAACACAGCCACTAACACCAAGCGTGTTGCGAGTGTTTGTACAGGGGCGTTTTTGCTTGCTAAAACGGGGCTTTTAAGTGGTAAAAATGTCACGACACATTGGCAAGATCAACCTGAGCTGGCTGCTATGTTTTCTGATCTCAATGTGATTGCAGATACTCGTTGGGTCACTGATGGTAAGTTTACCAGTTCAGGTGGTATTTCTGCTGGCATTGATATGAGCTTGGCTTTAGTCGCTGAGTTTATTAGCTACGAACACGCCTTGTTGACTGCTAAACAGATGGAGTATCAATGGCAGACTTTATAATTTTTCAGTAATGTAGTCGGTTATAAACTGTTTTAAACAGGCAGCCTTTTTACTCAGTAAACGTGCGCTTGGCCAAATCGCATAAATATCGCGGTTTTCGCCTCGCCAGTGTGGCAATACTTGAACTAGTTGCTGAGATTTTAATTCATCTATTACCTCAAACCGAGGTAACAAAGCGATACCTTGCTCATCACAAACTAAGTATTTTACAAATCCAGTGTCGTTAAAAGTGCTCGCAAATCGGCACATATGGTTATAAGTTGCATTCGTTTGTGTATTGGTCAACTGCCATTTACTTCTTAGTGTGGTGCCAATTAACCTATGCTGTTTTAAATCAGCTGGCTCTTCTAAGGCTGGTGCCGAATCAAGGTATGCTTTAGTGCTTACAAATAAAGTATCAACACTGCCTAACTTTTTTTGATGAAGCATAGAATCGGCCTGTGGCCCTACTCTTATCGCTATATCAGCTTGGCTTTTACTCAGATCCTCAAGTTGATTATTAAGTAGCAGCTCAAGTTGAATATCGGGGTACTGTTTAGTAAATGCGAGCCACATTGGCTTTAAGAAACCATGACTAATATTCAGAGGTGCTAAAACTTTAAGCTTTCCTGACAATTGTGCTTTTTGCTCATTAAGCTGGCGATGGGTTTGTTCAAATTGCTCAATTAATTCAACATAACTTTGAAAATACACCTCCCCTGCTTGCGTTAACGTGCATTGCCTTGCTGAGCGGTTTAATAGCTGCTCCCCAAGGCATTGCTCAAGTCGTTGTAAGCGTCTTGATACTGTCGCGGTAGGTAGCGACAAACTTTCAGCTGCGTTACTCAGGCCACCTTGTTTAACAATCTGTATGAATAGAGCGATATCGTCAATCATGTTCTCATTTATGCAATCATTGTTTGTTTATCTTGCTATTTTTATCACTTTTGTAATTAGTTATCATGTTTTTATTGAAACATTTTAGGAGCAACTAATGGACGCAACGCATTGGCATCAACGTTGGGAAAATAACGAAATAGGTTTTCACGAGGGAGACGTTAATCGTTATCTAGATCAGTATTTTACTAACTTAAATTTACAGCAAGGCGATACTGTTTTTGTGCCACTGTGCGGAAAAACTCACGACATTCATTATTTGCTAGCGCAAGGTATGCGTGTTGTTGGGGCAGAACTTAGTGAGATAGCCATTAAGCAGTTATTTGATGAGTTAAAGCTAGAACCCGAAATTAGCCAACATGGCGAACTATTACGTTACCAAGGCGCAAATCTAACCGTTTGGGTAGGTGATATTTTTGCGCTTACCGCGAATGAACTTGGCACTATCAACGCGGTTTATGACCGTGCCGCTTTAGTCGCGCTGCCAAAGCCCATGCGCATTCGCTATACCCAGCATTTACTTGAATTAACCAATAGAGCAACGCAGTTAGTGGTGGTATTTGAGTATCAGCAAAGTGAGTTTTCGGGTCCACCGTTTAGTGTAGTCGCCGATGAGCTACATCAGCACTACGATGCTTTTTATCAACTAACATTACTGTGCAAAGAGCCTCTAGAAGGTGGCTTAAGAGGGCAAGTCCCCGCCATGAACGTTGCTTGGCATTTAAGTTAGTACTTACAAACTAGTGGTGTGTAAATTCACACCCTAGTTGTGCGTTTTTGTGGCTGGTTATTGTACCTCTGTGCGTGCACTATAGAGATAAGCGTATTTAAGGAGCACATTTATGCAAAAGCCACGCGTTTTCTTTGTTTCACATGGCGGCGGTCCTATGCCATTGCTTGGCGATCCAAGTCATGCTGATATGGTCACTTGTTTGCAGTCTATTGCTGCAAAAATTAAAAAGCCGTCTGCTATTTTGATGGTGAGTGCGCACTGGGAAGCAAACCCTATTAGCATCACTTCGAGCGCTGCTCCTGAGCTAATTTATGATTACTATGGTTTTCCTGAGCCTGCCTACAGTATTGAGTACCCAAGCCCTGGCGAACCAGCCCTTGCCGAAAAAGTACATCAAGCATTGGCAAAGGCTAATATCGATAGCACATTAAACTCATCTCGTGGCTTTGATCACGGTATGTATGTGCCTTTGAAGATTATGTATCCAGAAGCAGATATACCTTGTGTGCAATTGTCGTTACATCCAAGCCTTGAGCCAAGCTTACACCTAGCGATAGGTGAGGCTTTACAACAGCTTGATTACGATAATTTATTGATCATTGGTTCTGGCTTTACTTTTCATAATATGCGCGCATTTTTCACGCCAGAAACTGCTGAAATTAAAGCGCAAAATATCGCTTTTGAGCAATGGTTAGTTGATGTATGTGGCAATACTGAGCTGAGTGAACAACAGCGACAAGCTAAGTTATTAGAATGGCAAATGGCCCCTGCGGCGCGTTTTAGTCATCCTCGTGAAGAGCACTTATTGCCATTACATGTTTGCTATGGTGCGGCGATGCGCCCTTGTAGTGGTATCTACGAACTACGTATTGCCAACAAGCAAGCCAGTATGTTCTTGTGGGACGATTGAGTTTAAGTTCAACCCCCCAGATAACACGATAAAGGCTCAGATTTTATAAGTTTATTTTGGTACGCTAGGTAAGTTAAAACCTAGGAACAACAAAATGAACTTAATAAAAACATCAACCCTTGCGTTTGCTGTGGTTGCGGCTTTAGGTTTGCAAGCATGCTCAAGTACAGAGCAAGTAAGCACGCCATCAGCAACAGTGAACGCAACGGCTAATCCGCTCTCGCTTGAACAAATTTATAAAGAAAAAGACTTTAAAGCTGAGCGTAGCACCTATTTTACGTGGCTCGATGATGGTACTGGTTATACGGTACTTGAAGAGCGCGAAAGCGATAAAAACAGCCAAGACGATAAAGCTAAAGACGACGAGCACGGCGTAAAAGGCAATGATATTGTGTTTTATAACGCCGATGGCACGGGTCGTAAGGTACTTGTTAGCTACGAAAAATTAATTCCAAAAGGTGAGAAAGAGCCACTCACTGTTGAAAGCTATCAATGGTCTAAAGATGGTAAATGGCTGATGGTTTTTACCAATGGCGAGCAAGTGTGGCGCTCACGTAGCCGTGGTGATTTTTGGCTATTAAACCTCGAAACTGATTCGCTGTATCAGTTAGGTGGTGAAAACATCGAAGCGAAAAAGCTGATGTTTGCAAAGTTCTCACCAGATAGCTCAAAAGTAGCTTACGTGCGTGATAACAACATCTACATGGAAAAAGTCGGCAGCAAGGCTGTGACTGCTTTAACCACTGACGGTAACGACACCATTGTTAATGGTAATTTTGACTGGGTATACGAAGAAGAATTTACCATTCGTGATGGTTTCCGATGGAGTCCAGACAACAAATCAATTGCCTATTGGCAGCTTGATACCAGTGGCGTGAAATACTTCACCATGATCAATAACACCGATGATCTCTACCCTACCCTGAAAGAATTCCCGTATCCAAAAGCCGGCGAGATGAACTCTGCGGTTAAAGTGGGTGTGGTTAGTCTTAGCGACAAGAAAACCCGTTGGGCTGAACTAGGTGGCGATAATCGCGATCGTTATATCCCACGAATTAGCTGGGCAGGTACTGGTGAATCTTTGATGATCCAAGATCTTAACCGCCCGCAAAGCCACAACAAGGTTTGGTTATTCGACTGGCAAAAACAACAGCTGACTAAAATTCTTGAAGATAAAGACGATGCCTTTATTGAGTGGTTTTATAAAGCAAACTGGTCAAAAGACGGTAAGTTCTTTATTTGGCACAGTGAGCGTGATGGTTGGCGTCATCTATACCGTGTATCTCGCGATGGTAAAACGGTTGTTGATTTAACACCGGGCGAGTACGACATCATTGATATGCTAGCGCTCAACGAAGATAAAAACGTTATGTACTTTACTGCATCACCGGATGATCCAGGCCAGCGTTATTTATTCCGTACCTCGCTTGATGGCAGCTCTAAACCGGTGCGCGTAACGCCTGAGTCATTTGATGGTTCAAACAGCTATTACATGTCTAAAGATACCTCTTGGGCGATGCATACCTTCTCTAAGTTTGGCACTCCACCAATGAAAGAGATCATCAAAGTAAGCGATCACAGTAATGTGAAAACCTTAGTTGAGAACAAAGTATTAAAAGAGAAATTAGCGACTGAACAATTACCGACTCACGAGTTCTTTAAAGTTAATGCCCGTGATGGTGTTGAGCTTGATGGCTACATCATGTTCCCAGCTAATATGGATAAAAGCAAAAAATACCCAATCGTATTTTATGTTTACGGTGAGCCATGGGGCTCAACAGTTCAAGACCGCTGGGAAGGCGACAGTTACTTATACAAGTCGTATTTAACTCAGCAAGGCTTTATTGTTGCCTCAGTTGATAACCGCGGCACGCGCGCACCAAAAGGCAGAGATTGGCGTAAGTCTATCTACAAAAAAATAGGCTCTATTACCGTGCGTGACCAAGTTGACGCCCTTGATGCAATGGCAAAACGTTGGGATGTCATTGATACCGACCGTGTTGGTGTATGGGGTCACTCAGGTGGCGGTAGTTCAACGCTTAATTTGTTATTCCGCCATGGTGATAAATATAAAGTGGGTATTGCTTCAGCACCAGTGCCTGATATTCGCTTGTACGATACCATCTATCAAGAGCGCTATGCGGGTAACCCAAATACCGATCCTGAAAGTTACGACAACACCTCTCCGATCACCTTTGCAAAAGACCTGCAAGGTAAGTTGCTACTGATCCACGGTACCGGAGATGATAACGTACACTACCAAGGCTCAGAGCGTTTAATTAATGAATTAGTTAAGCACAATAAACAGTTCGAGTTTTTCTCTTACCCGAACCGTTCTCACAGCCTACGAGAAGGTAAAGGCACTACCCTGCACTATCACACTATGATGGCTAACTTCTTCGAAAAGCATTTACTTAACAAGTAAATATGCTTTATTAAAAACCGCAGCTTAGACGTTAAGCTGCGGTTTTTTTATGCAAACTGTAAACCCCCGTTACAAGTAAAATACAGCCTGATACAAGAAATCGGTTGCGCCCTATTTTTGTGAGCTGTATGCACTGTTATGGTGAAAAAAGTGGCTAATAAAAAGCTAATGTTTTTTATGTTGCTGATTTTTAATGAGGAAAATTTTTGGCACATAATGTGTATTAGATAACTGCAACTACAAAATCCGGCTGTTTAGTTTTACCTAAATAGCACTACGGCAAAGAAGCCCACTCGATGACAGAACGTGCATTCTGTTATCGAGTGGGTTTTTTTTTGCTCGAAATTTCTGCATGGCATGAATGGCGAGCAATTCAATATTGTTTGGGAAATTTAAGGTGGCGTCTGATGTGACGGCTTGCAAATCAACTAGGAATAATAAGAGTAATAAACCATGAAATTAACTAGAGTTACGTTGTCAATTTTAACCCTTATCGCTGCAAATCAAGCTTTTGCAGCTGTTGAAACTGAGTTAGGTACTTTGAATGCTGACTTTCGCTTACGCTATGAGTCGGTTGATCAAGACAATGCATTGAAAGATGCATCAGCACTAACACTTCGCAGTTTAGGGAATTTCAAAACTAAAACGTTCGCAGGGGTTTCTGCTTTCATTGAACTTGAGAATACGCTGGCTGTTATCGATGATTATAATAATGGAATTGGTGATGGCACAGAGTATTCTGTAGTAGCCGATCCTGAATCAACGGAAATTGACCAACTTTACCTTGCCTATAATACCGAGCAATTTTCAGCCAAGTTAGGCCGACAAGTCATTACTCTCGACAACCATCGTTTTGTTGGGCATGTTGGCTGGCGTCAAGATAAACAAACCTTTGATGCCTTTAGTGCGCGCTATGAAAAAGACGCTATTAATGCCAGTTATGCATATATAAACAAACGCAATAGAATCTTCGCAGATGAAAAAGATCTCGACTCTAAAGATCATCTTTTCAATGCATCATTAAAAACCGATTTCGGTAAGTTAATAGCTTATGGCTACTTACTCGAGGTCGACAATAACACTGATAACTCCTTAGATACCTATGGTGTTCGCTTAGTTGGCAAAAAAAACGTTGCTGAGCTGCCCGTTTCGTATTCTGCAGAGTATGCGCTACAAAGTAATGACAGTGGTGCAAATAGCTACGATACCCAGTATTTACTCCTTGAGAGCAGTGTTACTTATCGTGATATCACCTACAAGCTTGGTTACGAATCGCTAGGCTCTGATAAGGGTGAGCAAGCCTTTCAAACTCCTCTGGCAACCTTACACAAATTTAATGGCTGGGCCGATCAGTTTTTAGCGACACCCGCTGCGGGTTTGCAAGATCTTTATGCCAGCCTATCGGGTAACGCATTCAGCGGTAAATGGAGCCTTGTTTACCACACATACTCTGCGGATGAATCTCTCGCAGGAGATGATGATTTAGGTTCTGAATTCGATGTCGTTTATAGCAAATCATTTAATAAACAATACAGCCTTGGAGTGAAGTATGCCGCTTATATGGCTGGTGATGAGGCGTTTGCGAAAGTCGATACAAATAAGCTTTGGGTATGGGTGGGTGCAAAATTTTAACGTTTTGCACGCTAAATGATTGAGGAAAATTTTATGTCTACACCGAAAAAAATAGTTGTTGTTGGTAACGGGATGGTTGGGCATCACTTTGTTGAGCAATTACACAACCTAAATAGTGAAGCTAAGGCCGTTGAAATAACCGTTCTTAGTGGTGAAAGCCGACTTGCTTATGACCGTGTCCATTTATCTGAGTATTTTGCAGGAAAAACTGCAGATGATTTAGCCATGACCAGCGAAATGGTTTATCAGCAATGGGGGATTAATTTCTTTTTAGATGCAAAAGTCACTCATATTAATCGCGAACTGCAAACCGTTACAACTGCCGCCGGTGTTGTTTATAACTATGACAAATTAGTGCTGGCAACAGGCTCATATCCTTTTGTTCCCCCTATTCCGGGTAAAGATCAAGAGCATAGTCTTGTTTATCGTACCATCGATGACTTAGATGCCATTTCAGCCTCGGCGAAGGTGAGTAAAGTGGGGGTTGTAATTGGTGGCGGGTTACTTGGTCTCGAAGCTGCTAATGCCTTAAAGCAGCTTGGCTTAGAAACGCATGTGGTTGAGTTTGCCCCTCAGTTGATGGCGGTGCAAATTGATGCTGGCGGCGGAAAATTACTGAAAGATAAAATTGAACAGCTTGGGGTTCAGGTTCATACATCAAAAGCAACACAAGAAATAAAAGCGGGAAAAGAGTGTCGATATCAGCTTTGTTTTAGTGATGGCGAAGTGCTTGAAACCGATCTTATTCTATTCTCCGCAGGTATTCGCCCATACGATAATTTAGCCAAAGAGTTTGGCTTAGAGGTTGGTGAACGCGGAGGCATTGTTGTTAATGACCTATGCCAAACAAGCGGTGAAAATATCTATGCAATTGGTGAGTGCGCACTTTGGAACAATTTCATCTTCGGTCTTGTTGCGCCTGGTTACACTATGGCTCGGGTTGTGGCGAACCATATAATTGCGGGCGATGAGTCTTCAGAGCGATTCACTGGCGCAGATATGAGCACAAAGTTGAAGTTAATGGGAGTGGATGTGGGGTCTATTGGTGATGCCCATGGTCGAACTTCTGGCTGTTTAACTTACACATATGAAAATCAGCCGCTTGGTGTGTATAAAAAAATGGTGGTTAGTCATGATGAATCTAAATTGTTGGGCGCTGTACTCATTGGCGATACATCTGACTACGATAGCTTGTTGCAATATATGCTTAATGGCATTGAGCTGCCAAAAAGCCCTGAATCACTTATTCTTCCTTCTGCAGGAGAGAAACCAAGTTTAGGCGCTGATGCCCTTCCCGAAACCGCAACTATTTGCTCATGCTTGAATGTGACCAAGGGCGATATTATTGCCGCAATCGACACCGGTTCAACAACTGTTTCAGCTGTTAAATCATGCACTAAAGCAGCTTCTGGTTGTGGTGGCTGCGCAAGCTTATTAAAGAATGTTGTAGATAGTGAGCTTGCTGCGCGTGGAGTGGTAATCAACACGGATATTTGCGAACACTTTGCTTATAGCCGCCAAGCGCTTTTCGATATTATTAAGGTTCAAGAAATTAAAAGCTTTACTGAGTTATTAGCGCAGTACGGAAAAGGGAAAGGCTGTGAAATTTGTAAGCCAGCTGTCGGTTCTATTTTGGCCTCAGTTTGGAACGAATATGTGCTTAACCCGCAGCATGTCGCGCTTCAAGACACCAATGACACCTTCCTTGCCAATATGCAAAAAGACGGCACTTACTCTGTTGTTCCAAGGGTTCCAGGAGGTGAAATTACCGCTGATAAGCTTATTGCGATTGGTCAAGTCGCTAAACAATTTGGTCTATATACAAAGATAACAGGTGGTCAACGCATTGATTTATTTGGCGCGCGTGTTGATCAGCTACCACTCATTTGGCAGCAACTTATCGATGCGGGCCTTGAAACTGGGCATGCCTATGGTAAATCCCTCAGAACCGTTAAATCGTGTGTTGGCAGCACCTGGTGTCGTTATGGTCAACAAGATAGTGTCACCATGGCTATCGACTTAGAAAATCGCTATAAAGGCCTTCGAGCCCCACATAAAATCAAATTTGCCGTTTCAGGCTGTACCCGCGAATGTGCTGAAGCACAAAGTAAAGACATCGGTGTTATCGCAACAGAAAAGGGCTGGAATCTTTATGTTTGTGGTAATGGAGGGATGAAGCCTCGTCATGCTGATTTGTTTGCTACCGATTTAGACAGTACGACTTTGGTTAAATACATCGATCGCATATTAATGTTTTACGTTAAAACAGCAGATCGTCTGCAACGTACCTCAGTGTGGATGGAAAATATGGAAGGTGGCTTAGACTACCTTAAAAAAGTGGTCATAGCGGATGAGTTAGCCATTGCTGATGAGCTAGAAGAGCAGATGGCACGCGTTGTTGATACGTATCAATGTGAGTGGAAAACAACCCTCGAGAATCCTGCATCTTTAAAACGCTTCCGTCAATTTGTGAATAGTGACAAACAGGATATCAACATTCAATTTGTTGAAGAACGGGGTCAGATCCGCCCTGCGAGAGCTGAAGAAAAACTTGAAACGGTATAGGAAAACGATATGAGTAATAGTAATCAAAACTGGCAAACTATCTGTGAAGTAACTGACCTTGTATTGGATTCAGGTGTGTGTGCATTGGTGAGTGATACACACAAACAAGAGCAACAAATCGCACTGTTCTACGTTCAAGAAGCAAACGAGAAAAAGCAGGTCTATGCGCTAGGAAACTTTGATCCAATAGGAAAAGCTAATGTGTTGTATCGGGGCTTAATTGGCTGCGCAGATGAGCAAATTTTTGTTGCATCGCCTCTCTATAAACAGCGATATGTGCTGAATGATGGTCGTTGTTTAGACGATGACACGATCACCTTACCTGTTTACGACGCACGTATTAATGGCAGTAAAATTGAAGTGTTGTTGTAATCAACGTTTCGATGCATCTAGGAGAATAATGATGGTTTCTCAAATGGTTAACTTCACCAATACTGCATTTAAAACTGTATTAAATGTACAAAATGAATGGCTGCATAAATTGAAATTAGCTATTTCAAATACGCACACCAAACCATTTAAACGCAGTGCTTCGAAAAATGGTCAAGTTTATTTAATAGGTGCAGGTTCTGGCGACCCTGAACTACTGACACTCAAGGCGCATAGAATTCTGCAACACGCAGATGTGGTATTAGTTGATTGGTTAGTAAATAGCGAAATTCAGCAGTATTTTCCTGCTCATGTAGAGGTTATTTTTGTTGGCAAGAGACAAGGCTGCCATAGCATGTCACAAGCGCAAATTTGCCAACTTTTGGTGGCTAAAGCACTTGAAAATAAAACAGTTGTTCGCTTAAAAGGGGGCGACCCATCTATTTTTGGTCGATTGTCGGAAGAAACACACGCATTAGCAGAGCATGATATTCCCTTTGCAATAGTCCCAGGCGTGACAGCCGCGAGTGCTTGTGCTGCTTATACGGGGATCCCGCTGACCGACAGACGATGTTCACAAGCTGTGCAATTCGTGACTGCGCATTGTAAAGATGACGCGCAACAAGCAAATTGGTCACAGCTAGTCGCATCAAAACAAACATTAGTATTTTATATGGGCTTAACCCGTGTTGATAGTATTGCTAAACAGTTGATTAAACATAAAATGAGCCCTGATATGCCAATTGCTGTGGTAGATAAAGGTAGCTTAACTGATCAACAACTCTGTTGCCGAACCTTAGCAAGTATTGATGCTGAGCGAGACTTAAAGGACTTTGTTGGCCCAGCTTTAGTGATTGTGGGTGATGTTGTTAACTACCGTCAGCGTGTAGATTTAACATTGTTACAAGCGAATTACTTTGTCGAAGAAACACAATCACCCAGCTGTTTAAAAATAAAAGGCGCGTAAGCCTTTTATAACAGGGTTAATAGGCTCATTCATAGTGATGTTAGCGTCTTCTGTGAGGTTCACGTTAGAGTTAAATAGCAAACGAACCTGACCTTTGTACCTACGAGTTTATCATTCATTAAGGGTGAACTCGTTTATGCCCCAAAATAAGTTAGTTTAAATGCTCTAACTGCTGCTTTGAGCAATCAAGAAACGGTCCAAGCCCTACACATTGAATGATAAGTTAACGCATCTTTAATAATAGCTAGAAAATTTTGCTTAATGGGCTTACAACACCGTTTGCTCCTTGTTGTAAAACATGGGTGTAAATCTGTGTGGTTTTGACATCAGAATGGCCCAATTGTGCTTGAACGGTGCGAATATCGGCGCCACTTTGCAATAGGTGCGTTGCAAATGAATGGCGCAAGGTATGAGGCGTAATAACCTTTGTAATATTGGTTTGCTTTAATGCTTTTTTAATCGCTTTTCTAACACATGTAGGGTGGAAATGGTGGCGACGTATCTCGCCAGTTTCTGGGTCATCACTTAATTTGTAGGAAGGAAATAATTATTGCCACGCTAGTGATTTATTAGCTGAGGGATATTTACGAGTTAAAGCGTTAGGCATCCACACACCTGCGTATCGCTCGTTTTGTAAATCTAATCTTAAATATTCTTCAACTTGCAAAATTTGATTTCTAAGTAATGGGATCAACTCCGTTGCAAGAGTAACTATACGATGCTTGTTGCCTTTTCCGTTCCAAATTTGAATGCATTTGTAATCAAAATCAATGTCCTTTACTCGCAATTGCACCGCTTCCATCACACGCAAACCACTTCCATACATTAACCCAGTGATTAAGTAATATCGCTTGGAAAGATGACTCATCAATTGCTTTACTTCATCAGGCGTCATCACTACAGGCAGCTTGGGTTGTCGATTACTTCGTGCAAAATTCAAGTTTAAAGAAAGCTCATTTTTGACAATATGTTTATATAAAAAAGCGAGCGCATTTAAAGCTGCACTTTGTGTTCTAGGTGACATATTACGTTTTAATACAATATGGTCTAAAAACGCTTTGACTTCTGCATCTCCCATTGAGCTTGGGTGACGTTTGTTGTGAAAGTGAATAAATTTTGCGATCCAACCTAAATAAGCATTAATTGTTCTTAATGAATACTGACGAGTGAGCATATAGTCTGCAATGTAGTTTAAATAAGGAGAGCGAGTTTTCATTTTCATTCCTTTGAAATGAAGCTGTATATATATACAGTTTTAGCTCAGTCGCTCGTATAGTCAAGAAAACGACCCAATCGCTCGTTTTTATCCTGAGGTAAAAGCGAGAACTCCTAAATTTTAATAACACTGGTAATTAGTTAACAAGTTTGTTAGAAATAATCTAATAAGAAAAACGAGCTACGCTGTGGTAGAAAAACGCGCGATTAGCTCGCTATAAACATGTTATATGCCAAAAGGGTTCGGATGTTAACTTTAGAAAAAGACGAAAAAGCTGAACAAGTTTTCATTCATGCATCACCAGAAAAGCTTCGCTGGTTAGCATCTCGATTAGAGGCTATTGCAGCGCAAGCCGAAAAGTCTGGAAATGCACATGATCATCTAATGACAGAAGATTGGGGAGGTCATGAGTTAACCAATGAGTTAATTGGTAACCCCGAGTCTCGAGAGATTATTAATCACCTTGTTATTTACGGCCATAAAATAGAGACAACAGGCATATAACAAAGCAAATTAAAAAGGGCGGACAAAAATCAGTTGGCTTTGTTCGTTCCTCACAAGTTTAGCCAACTAATTTTTGCCGTTTATTTGCGGCGTTATGTTTTCAAGGAGGAATGGTGAACTTAGGAAGCTGGGATAGCGCAATAATTAAAAGCTTGTCATGGGTCGCCTTAGGAATAATTGTAATAACTCTGGTTATGGGCTCATTCCCTACTACTGCTAGTGATATAGCTGGCTTACTTTTATCAAGTTTACTTTTTCTGGGTGTCTATTTAATTGTATCGTTGGTCGGGTGGCTATGTGTTGGCTTTCCTGTTCATTGGGTAATTTCTAAATATGCAAATGCTTCCTTCAAGATCTATGTGGCAGTTAGTATCTTAGTTAGCTTAATTTTGTACTTCGTTCAAAATCAGGACTCTGTATTATTTGCTTTGACTGCATTGTCCCAAGCAATGATATTTAGGTTCTATGTGTATAAGAAAACATAACAAGCCAATGCAGACAGGGACTTCTAACAGTTGGCTGAGTTCCGCTTCGCTTCACAATTTTAGCCAACGGTTATAAGCCCCTGATTGGGGCGTTATGTAGCCAAGGATAGATCGGCGTTTGTATGACCTACGAAGAATTTTATTACAGTATTGATTGCAATTTTCCTTATCACAATGAAAGTGAATGGAAACGAATTATTCAGCAATCTATCGAGATTGGTGGTGACGCTCCCTTTATGGTGCTGCACGAAATATGTAGAGTGCCAGCATCAGAAAAAATCGAAGAAGCTAAGCACCTACAAATGTACTATTTCTGGAAAGAGTCCTTTTCTAGTCCTGTACAAAAAATCGTTGAACCTGCTGCACTCTCATATATTAATAAAGAGGAGCTAACTGACAACGAGGCACTGGAGATTATGGTCAAACTTTCAAAGTTTCCAAACTCGTACAATGCTCTTCAAGTAGTTTTATTTTCGTGCCCCGATGATGAAGAGTTGGTTGACGAAAAGTATGAAGAAATTGTTAGTACGTGGAAGTCGGCTACATAACAAGCCATTGCAGTGCGGGACTTTTAACAGTTGGCTTTCCTCACTGCGTTCGTTATTTTAGCCAACTATTAAAAGCCCCTGAATGGGGCGTTATACCTAAAGGAAAGTCATGTCATTAAAATTAAATTTTGAGCTGATGGCAGATTACAATCAGTGGATGAATAAAAGCATCTATCTAGCCGCATCCAAATTGAACGCCGATGATCTATCTAATGATCGAGGAGCATTTTTTGGATCAATCATCGGCACGCTTAATCACATTCTCGTTGGAGACATAATCTGGCTCAAGCGATTTGCTGATCACCCATCAAAATTGAAAACTCTTGATTACGTTCGGGATCTTAATACCCCAAAAGCCTTGGGCGCCATTTTGTACCCTGAATTTAAAAATCTTGAGAGTGCGCGAATCAAAATGGATGAGGTTATCCGAGATTTTGCACATGAACTTACAGACGAAGCATTGGAATCTAATCTGTCGTATAGCAATACCAAAGGTGAGCCGTTTAACAAAAAATTTGGTCACCTTATTCAGCATTTTTTCAATCATCAAACTCACCACCGTGGGCAAGCTTCCACTCTTCTTAGCCAAGCAGGTGTTGAGGTTGGTGTTACTGATTTACTGGTCAAAATTCCAAATGCGTAAAAGGTATAACAAGCACATCAAACACGTTCCGGCCGCAAAAAGCGCGGCCTCCACTGGACAGCCTACGCTTCGCTTCGGCTGCCGTTTATGTGGGCATTACTGATTAAATACTCTAACGTGTTTTTGTCCAAAAACGAGTTTGAACTACCCCTTTGTTCGTTCTTTGGCTTTAGTTAATTTGCTTATCTAAATGGTTAAGTTAACTAATAGCATCTGAGGTTAATTAAACGCTTGCTATCTTTTTGGTGCGACTATTTGTTGCTAAGCTTTTGAAACTTTGGCAACAATGCTGTTTGCAACGTCTATTAATGATTGGTTTTGTGACATTGCCGCTTTTTGGAGCAGTTGATGGGCTTGATGCTCACCCACATTAGAGCTTTGCATTAATAACATTTTTGCTCTGCCTATCACCTTTTGCTCATGCAATGCGCGTTTTACATTTTCTAGTTCTTCACTCATTTGGTTAATATGGTTTGCTTGTTCACAAATTAAATCATAAAACGATTTATGCCCAGATTGAACATCATGTTGCTGCTCATCAGCATTTATTTCTACGCCATGCAGCCCTGAAAAGCGACGGTCAAAGAGCATGTTAAAACCCGGATCAGTCTCATTGTTTTCGCTGATTTTTTCCATTAAAAGGTTGTGATTAGATATTTTCGCTTCAGCTTCTTTAATCCTTACTTGAACTTGCTCCATTAGCCTAGTAGTCAGCATAGTTTCGATATTTTGAAGGGCATCTATTCGTTTAGTTGCAACTTCATACCAGACTTCACCAAGCTCGGGTGTGTAGCTATTTGATGCGGACACCGCTTTGAACATTGCTCTGAGTTTATTAATGTCATTAGTTAGTTCAGAGAGTTGTATCGCTTGCCAGGCTGCTTGTTCTTGGCTAACCGAAAACTCTAAAAACCGCTCAAATACGTCGTGTTGTGCGCTTTCAAGTTCATGCATTTTCGATAATATTTTTGGCTCATGTTTTTGTTGCGAAAACCCAATGGCTCCTAAAGCACGCTCTTGCCCTGCAAGCTCTTTACCTTGAATGAAGTTAAACAGTGCAACTAAAAGTTTGGTTATTGACGCATCACTTGATACATCTGCTGCTTCAAATATTAGGTTTATGATTTTACTAATTAATCGGCAATACGCATCGGTAGATTTTAAAGGTGTAATCTGTAGTTTTTGAATTTGCTTTCTTAACTTTGGTAGCTGTTCAAGACCTTGAGAAGCTAAAGTAATTGACGTTAATAGTCTTGTTTGGGTGTGAATTGAATCACTATTTAAGAACTTTGAAATAAGTAAATCGAGTAGTTGCTCCTCTGCCTCTGAGCTATTCTTAAATTGCACAGGTAAATTTGTTTTATAGGCGACACCTTTTGACCCTAGATAAACATTCGTTGTTCCGCGCTCTCTTTGCAGCTGATGGATCATCTGTGTCGCAGCTATAACTATTTTACAGTTTGAAGCTAACGCCTTTAGGCTATTCAGCTCGGCATATTTTGCTGCGAGTAAAAAGCGTTTGGTACAGGTTGAAGATGTCGGCATAGGTTCTTATTACTAATATTGAATAGATACCATCAAGCAATTATTATTCCCTAAAAATTAATAGTCATTTTTAAGCAAGGTAAAATCAGTTTTGCTCGAATATTATCTGCGTTGTGCCACTGTAAATGGGGTTTACAGAGAGATTTAAAAATCAGATCACAAGTTTTATGGTTCAATTTCGCAAGCCCCTTCTTTATTTCGTTTACTGATTCGCCCCAAAGTGATGCGTGCCACGCTCCAAAGTAAAGCAAATGTTAACTTTTGATTTGGTGAAAGCAAAAGTGAAAAAGTTAAACTATTGAAAGGATTTAGTTTTATTTTTTGGTTATTTTTGGCATATAACTTGTTTAATAAATTATGAACAGTTGAATAGGCTGTGACAATTGGAAATGCAAAGGACAATGGCGTCCGCAACCTGCTCTTAAAAGTAAGAGTCGGTGCGGGCGTTTTTTTTTGCCTGAAAGATGGTCATTTTAACTGTGAAACAGATTAAAGATTAACAATGAAAGGTGAATAACATGGCTTATTTATTACCAAGTGACTTCGTTACAAAAATGGTGGATGCGGGCGAATCAAAAATATATATGTCCACGCGAGATACGCTAATTCGTGCTTATATGGCTGGAGCTATTTTAGCCTTAGCTGCTGTATTTGCGATCACAGTTGCAGTGCAAACCGGTGTATTTCTGCTCGGCGCGGTACTGTTCCCTGTAGGCTTTTGTATGCTTTATTTAATGGGGTTTGATCTATTAACCGGTGTGTTCATGTTAACACCATTAGCTTGGCTTGCTCGTCGGCCAGGCGTTACTTGGCCACAAATTTTGCGAAACTGGGGATTAGTTTTTGTTGGCAACTTTGCTGGCGCTCTGACTGTTGCTGTCATGATGGCGTTTGTATTTACCATGGGCTTTAATACCGATGGTGGGGCTATTGCAGCTAAGGTTGCTAGTATCGGTGAAGCGCGTACATTAGGTTATGCTAAATACGGTTTTGAAGGATGGATGACCATTTTCATCCGTGGCATGCTATGTAACTGGATGGTATCTATGGGTGTTGTGGGTGCTATGGTGTCAACACATGTTAGCGGTAAAGTGATTGCTATGTGGATGCCTATTATGCTGTTCTTTTTTATGGCGTTTGAACATTCGGTTGTAAACATGTTTTTGTTCCCATTTAGCTTGATCATGGGTGGTGATTTCTCTGTTGTTGATTATTTAATTTGGAATGAAATTCCAACTGCGCTTGGAAACTTGGTAGGTGGTCTAGCATTTACTGGGCTTACTTTGTACACAACGCACTATCGTACAAAACCAAAGCGCAAGTTAGCGACAACTGCAGCACCTATTGGTGACAATGTAATTGCTAAGTAATTAATGCAATCAATGTACAAAAACAACAAAGACGCATTAACTATGACAGCCGATGTAATAGCAGGGTTTTATACATCTCGCGGGAACAAAGCGGTTAATCAGGATAGTGTTAAATGCACTATCCCCGCATTAACAGAGTCTCGCTCAAAAGGGGCTGTAGCTGCTGTTGCAGACGGCATAAGTAGCAGCCAAGTCAGTCAGCATGCAAGTGACTTGGCTGTGATGCTTTTCTGTGATGAATATTTACGTACCAGTGATGTATGGTCTGCAGCCAGAGCTGGCACAAAAGTACTTGAAGTGATTAACCTTCAATTACTGGCAAAAACCCAACATAGCCAATATCAAGATAACTTTGATCAAGGGTTTGTCTGCACTTTCGCAGGGGTAATTTTAGCCAATAAGAAAGCCAATTTATTTAATTGTGGCGATTCAAGTATTTTCAGAATTAGAAACAGTAAGATTTGCCATTTTAGCCAACAGCATCGCGCAGCTGATGAATATGGGCAGCAATATTTAAGTAATGCATTGGGTATACGTTCAAACTTACAGTTAGATGTTCAGCAAATCGACCTAGTCATAGGTGATTGCTTTATTTTGGCTACGGATGGTATTACTGAGTTTGTATCAACTGAGCAATTATTGGGCTTATTTGCCAATTGTGAGAGTGAACAGCAATTGCAACATGCATGTCAAAAGGCTGCTGAACTTGCTTTGGCTAACGCAAGCGATGACAACCTGAGTATTGTCGCGATTAAAAAACGTGCCGCCGATCCCAGAGAAACGGTTGAATACACTTCTGATGGTTTTTTACCTTTGCCTGATGCCTTGAGTGTCGGTGATGTCGTTGATAATTTTAAACTTATTAATCAGCTTCACAAAAGCGACAGAAGTTCTTTATTTGAAGTTCACAACACGATCACTGGTGCCACTGCGGTGATGAAAGTTCCCTCTTTATCCTTGCAAACTGAGTTGTATTACTTAGATGAGCTAGCAAAAGAAGAGTGGTTAATTGCCAAAGTTGACCACCCACGCATTGTTAAAAGAGGGCACTCTGAGACTACACGGCATGTCTTTTACACACTGACAGAGCGAGTGCAAGGAATAACGTTAAGGCAATGGTTAAACGATAATGGTAATGCAAATTTACAGCAAGTAAGAGCATGGCTAACGCAACTTGTCTCAGCGTTAGGCGCATTGCATAGCAAAGGTATTTTGCATCAAGATATTCGGCCCGAAAATATCATGATTGATCAACACGACAATTTAACCTTATTGGATTTAGGCTCAGCCAGTTTACATGGCCTGCAATTTAGTAACAGTGATGATGTGTTGCGCATACCGGGTGACATGTTATATAGCGCACCAGAATACTTTTTGGGGTATTGGCCCGAACTGAGCAGTGATATGTTTGCATTAGCTGTGATGACTTATCATGCACTCAGCGGAACCTATCCTTATGATACTTCAGTTGCTAAAGTGTCTAATCTGAAAGAGCTACATCGACTCCAATATAAATCTTTGCTGCATAATAATTTACAGATCCCAGTATGGGTTGATGCCGCAATCAACAAAGCCTGTAAACCTGATATGCAAAAACGCTATCAAAGTATATCTGAGTTTTTGTTTGATATGCATAACCCAAATCCAGCATATAATAGAAAGCTGCCACTACTTGAACGTAATCACGTGCTCTTTTGGCAACTTGTTTCTGCTGTCTTAGCGCTGTTGTTAATTATAAATTGGGTGAGTAGCTCTGAGTGATAAAGCTAAGCAGATAACCGAAATTGCTGATGACGTATACCTAATTTTAAAGTGCGAAGTTACTTTTTGACCTTCACTAAATAGGCTTGTTTCGTGAATAAAATTCCATAATTCATTTGGTGATCTACATATTTTCTACACTTTTCAACCTTGCCTCTATGGTAATTTTTTAAGCAATAATTCATGTAGGGAATTTGGTTATGAAATTAAGTAAAAAGGTATGGCAATCACTGGCAGTGCTTGCGTTATTGGCAAACTTAGCGGCCTGTGGTGACAGTGACTCATCGTCGTCATCAGATACAGATACATCGACTAGCGATAGCAGTGGTACTGATAACAGCGGTACTGACAACAGTGGTAGTGACAACAGTGGCTCTTCAAGTAGCTCAGGTTCAATTAGTGTCAGTGACTTCAGCGATATCAGTCTAGGTGACTGTGAGCTCGATACCAGCCTAGAGTCACTCGTGTGTGCTGCAAATGCATTAATCGACACATTAGATGAAGATGAACTTGCCGATTTACAGCTTGATTATTCAGACTCTGAAGCAAGAACTGTGTGGTCAAACTTACCGACGGGCAATGTAAGTCGTAATGGTATTGAACTTGGGGCATTAGACGATGAATCACTTGAAGCGGCGATGATGGTTGCGAAAGCGGCACTGAGTGATGATGGCTACCAAGATTTCTTAGGTGTTATTGCTGCGGATGACTATTTGAATGAGTTAGGTGGTGGTTCTGCTTACTCATCTGGTAAATATTATCTAGCGTTTTTTGGCGACCCAGATGTGAGCGGCGACTGGATGTTGCAGTTAGGTGGTCACCACTTAGCTTATAACATTACTTACTTAAATGGCGATGGTTACCCTGTGCCAAACCATATTGGTACTGAACCTAAAGTCAGCTTTGAACTAGACTCGGCAAGCTATGCCCCGCTTGCGGATGAAGGTGATGCCCTCGTTGCTATGTTTGACTCGTTAAGTGAATCTGAGCTTGCTGAGGCTTACTTAAGCGGTGAAAGCTATTCAGATGTATTAGTAGGCCCAGATAACGGGAGTGGTACGTTACCAACTGATTACCCTACAGGGGATAATCGCAAAGGGATCCTTGTTTCAAGTTTAACGCAGGATCAACAAGCACTGGTTACAGCAGCAATCGAGCAGTGGATCAACGACTACCCTGAAGAAGTGGTTGAAAATTTAACGCTAAGCTATGTAACGAGTTCTGCTTATGCAGATACCTACATTGCCTGGGCTGGCACTGAATCGGCTGGTGTTGATGTGGATGTTGCCGGGACTTATATGCGTATTGATGGCCCTAACCTTTGGATTGAGGTGGCGTGTCAAAATGGGATTATTATCAGTGGTGAAACTCATTACCACACAATATTCAGGGATAAGAGCTGGGATTATGGTAATAATTTATAAACCATGAAAGCAGTAATTAATCTCCTATTTGGGCTGACCTTTTTGGTCAGCCTCTTTTGTGCCAAAGCCTTTGCCCATTCTGCTTCAACGAGTTCTGTGTTTATTGATACGCATAAACCACAGATTGAACTCGAAATTTATTTACCCCTCGATCAATTACGTTTAGCTGATGAAAGCCTATTTCCTTCACAAAGTGATGACCTAAAGCAGGTTAATTTCTCGGCTTTACAAGACTACATGCAAACACATGTAAGTATCACAACACAAAATTCTCAGCCGTTAACAGCACAAAAGGTTGATGATTTTGCTATCCATGAATTTGATAACGTACTGTTTATGGTAATGAAGATGCAATTTATCAAACCAGATAATTTTGATACCAGTGGTTTTTCTTTGCATTACAATGCCATTTTACACCGAGTTGTTACTCACAAAATTTATGTTTCGTATCGCAACGATATGCATGAAGTACTTAAAGCAAGTCAAGACATAGCAACCATAGGGCTGATCCGCTATCAGCGCGAAACCTTATTTATAGAGCCTGAAAAAATCACTGCATGGTCTCAGTTTAAGCTGATGTTTGTAAATGGTATGAGCCATATTGCAGCCGGTATAGATCACTTGCTATTTTTACTCTGTTTAATTTTGCCCGCTCCTCTAGTTAGTGCCAATAAGCGCTGGCAATCAGTGGCGCCTGTGCGCCAATGTGTTATGTCGGTAGCTAAAATTGTCACCTTCTTTACACTCGGACACTCATTAACGCTAGCTCTGACGACGCTCGGATATATTTCATTTCCTGCAAAGCCAATTGAGATTTTGGTTGCGGCGTCTATTTTAGTTTCGGCGTTAAATGCAATTAGGCCGATTTTTTCGCAGTCAGCTATGTGGATAGCATTTATTTTTGGGCTTATCCATGGTCAAGCATTCGCGATTGAAATGAGCCATATGGGGTTTGATACTCAGGCCATTATCGTCGCATTGGTGGCATTTAATCTGGGTATTGAAACTGTGCAGTTGCTAATCGTTATTTGCGTTGTACCCGTGCTAGCAATGCTTGCCAGAACTTATTTTTATAGTGCTATTCGAATTACATTATCAGTGTTGGCAATGGCGGCTGCGAGCTATTGGATTATCGAGCGAAGTGTGTAATGAAAAGGGCCTTATTTGGCCCTTTTTACTTTTAAAACAAAGTTACAAATAGGTGTTAAACCAATCAACTAGCTCTGTTTCCAGTTGTTCTTTATGGTTCATTAAAAAGTGGTTGTCACCGTCATACACCACGAGTTTATGGGGTATTTGATGCTTATCTAGCGCTTTGGCAAATTGAATTGAGTTCTCGACCGATACTCGTTTATCGTCACTGCCATGAATAAGTAATATGGGCACTTTAGGCGATAGCTTATCAACCCAGTTCATAACAGAGCGTGCTTCAAGCTCTGCTTGTTTGTTCTCTTTATAATTGGGGATACGGCGCACATACACGTTTTTTTCCATGTTAGGTCTAAACGTAAGCTCTTTGACTAAATCGGTCGGCCCAGCAATGGTTGCAATGGCTTTAATCTTGTTTGTGTGTTGCATCGTAAGGTGGGTTTGCATGCCGCCTCTACTCACTCCTAGCATACCAATACGGTTTTCATCTGCACTTGCTATGTGAGGAATAAAATCAATAAGCGCAAGTACGTCGTTCACATCTTTGCCACCAAACTCATCTAAATCATCATTTTTAGTTAATGTACCGCGGTATTGGCTGCCGATAACCACAAAGCCTTGCTCTGCTAAAGGAAATAAATTGCGCATCATTGCAGCAAAATAAACATTGCCAAAATTACCGTTACCGCCGCGGTTATAAATTAATACTGGGAGCTTATTCTTGGTGACTTTAGGTTTGATGATATATCCAAGCACCTCAACATTATCGACCTGATATTTAAAAATATGGCAGGTTAAATTCGCTTTAAAGTTATCGAACATACTTCGTGGAAAGATTTCTTCAAAGGCTTTTATGCGCTTTAAGTATGCTTCTTCGTTTTTAGCTTTGCGTTTATTCTTTTGCGCTATAAATTGGTGCCACGAATCATAGTCAGCAAAGATGCCTGTGAAGCAGTCTGTTTCTTTTGTGACGCGTTCATTGTCGATAATTTTCGCTGCGCTAGTAGAAAAAACAGCGAGAGATAAGCAGGTAGATAAGAGTAATTTATACACAACAACATCCTTATTGGTGACTAAAAGTTACAAAACCACAGTAACTTAAATGATGGTTATTTGTACATCATTAATTCAGTAACCGCTCAAGCCATTCAATCACAACGTTATGTGTTGCTGTTTCGAAGCGAGATTTTTCGGGAATGTAGTAACACAGTTTTGATTCAACATCTTGGCTATTAAACGATGTTAGTAACCCTGCATCTAGGTAAGGTTGCACTAAGGTTTTTGAGCAAAAAACCACGCCTTTATTGGCGAGCACCTGATTTATACCAAACAGTTCTTGATCGAATGTGTTTACCTTGAAACATGAATCACTTAGGTTATTTACTTTGAGCCATTGCATTAATGGTGGGGCTGGTAGGGCATTATTTTTCCATTGGCTGGTGTATAAAGTAACCTGTTTATCAAGCCAAGGGGCGCTTTGTTGCGCGTTTGCCGCAAACATATCAAAGCGCTCATATTTGATGATATCTGCTTTGTTTACTTCCTCACTATTTCCTAGCCGAACAGGCAAGGTATGCAGTTGCTTATCTAAAGTTTCACTGGTTGATATATCAAGCTGTAAATGCGGTTTTTCGTTATTTAGCTCTTCTAAAGCGGGTATTAATCTTAGGGCTGCTAGAGATGATGTTGTGGTGATGCGTACTTGGTTATGTGCTTGGCTCAATTGTTCAATTGCCGCAAAAATAAGCTTAAAGCCGCTAGTTGTGTTTTGGCTTAGGTACTCGCCTGATGGAGTTAAGGTAATCTTTCTCACTTCGCGATGAAATAAGTCAGTATTTAAGCGGCTTTCTAGATTAGCAATGTGGTGTGATACCGCTGTAGGCGTAATCGCAAGCTCAGCGGCGGCTGCTTTAAAGCTACCTAATCGCGCAGCTGACTCAAAGGCTTTTAAAGCTTGTAATGATATATGCATAGTTGAACCCGTCTAAATTTATAGATGAGTATAACTTACTTATAGTGAATTATAACTCGTTTGTTAAATGGCCCTCATTTAATGATGATACCAACACATTAACTAATGAGGTATTTACTATGACTACTCTGCTACACATTGATGCTAGTGTGCGTTCAGCTAAAAATGCAAATCCTAACCACGACTCAATCTCTAAAAATATTGCTAAGCAATTTGTAAATCATTTACAGAAAAACAATGCTATAGCTGAGTATATTTACCGTGATGTTGGGATTAATCCACCTTCATTTATTAGCCAATCCTGGATTGCTGCTGTGTTTACGCCAGCCAACAAGTTAACGCTAGAGCAAAAAGAAGTACTGGCCGAATCTGATGAATTGATAAATGAGTTGATTAAGGCTGATACCATAGTGATATCAACGCCTATGTATAACTATGGCATGCCTGCGCAATTAAAAGCATGGTTTGATCAAATCGTTAGGATCAATAAAACGTTTGATTTTGACTTGCAGCGGGGAGATTTCCCTTTGCAACCCTTGTTAACTGGTAAACGTTTGCTGGTTATAACCTCAACGGGTGAGTTTGGCTTTGAGGCCGGTGGTATACGCGAGAGTATGAGCCATTTAGTGCCGCACATTAAAACCTTGAGTAAGTATTTAGGTGTTCAGCATATTGATGAAATAGCCTGTGAGTATCAAGAATTTAACGACCAAAGACACCAACGCTCTTTGACTAATGCCTATGCTAAAGCAGAACAATTAGCGCTGAGATACGCCAATTAATAGATACAACAAAGCCGCAATAAGCGGCTTTATTTTGTAATGGGGCTTTACACTAAAAATAGGGTTTAGTGTTATTCAACCGAAATGAATACTTCAACTTCTTCACTGCTTTTATAAAACTCAAAGTCAGTTTTATATGCTCGAATATGCGGGCACTGTTCATTACTAAAGTACTGCCAAACTTGACCCCAAACATCGATAACGGTTTGTGGCATTGCTCCTTTGCCACTAAAGCGAAGATAGTTACCTGTGGCGAGTGTCGTTTGTTCTATCTCTGGCAAAGTGACTTGCAGGTCAGTACACGCAAATACATCAAACTCCCCTGTGACATCTGATTCATAATGAGTGTACACGCCATAAACTTGGCTAGATGGCGCTAATTTGGGCGATATGTCTGTGTAAAACTGCTGCCATAAGCCTGCAATTTTGGCACCTTCACCGCTCAATTCGTTTATATTGCTAGTGCGAACTTTGAGGCCAAATAAGGTCGTTGGGTTGTCGATATTGATGTGTGTTACTTGCTGATCCATTGCATTTATCCTTGCTTATTTGTTCCCGTTAAAATACCAGAGCATATGTGCTTTAACCTAGCCTTTTTTACTATTTATTTCATTAGCTATCATTTTGTAAACGGCCTTTACAGCTTAAAAAACAGTCATGGCATCCTTAACTGCATCAGGTTAAGATGGGTAAAATAACAACAAAATCAGCGGGTGTTTAATGAATAAAATCAATGCGCTTATCTACTTTTTAGCCTTTAGTAGCGGCTTTTGTATTATGGGAATTGAGCTTTTAGGCGGGCGAATTTTAGCGCCTTACTTTGGTAGTAGTGTGCATATATGGGGCAGTATTATCACTGTATTTATGCTGAGCTTATCAATCGGTTATTTGCTTGGCGGCAAGCTCTCTACTCGCAATCCTTCGTTAACTAAATACGGTCTTATTTTCTTTGTTGCGAGCATTATGGTGGTGCCGATTGTACTATTTGCCGAGCCAATTATGACCTTTATTTTCACTCATGTTGAAGACAGCCGTTATGGCTCGTTACTGGCATCAACGGCGTTGTTTTTTATCCCTACAACAATATTGGGCATGATCTCTCCTTATTCAGTGCGATTATTGGTTACCGATCATGAAAAAAGTGGTCAGGTTGCCGGTGGTTTGTATTTTGTGAGCACCCTAGGAAGCGCTCTTGGCACGATTATTACCTCTTTTTATATGGTGCTAGCTTTTGATGTTAACGACATTATTAAAACCTTTGCAGCGGTATTAGGCGCGCTTGGTTTGCTTGCAATAGCTGTTAGTCAAATAAAAACAAAGGAGCGTACTGTATGTTTAGAGTCTTAATACCTTGTTTGCTCATAGCGCTGCCCTTTAGCGGGTTGGCTGAAGTAATCCATAAAGAGCGCTCGCTTTATCGCAATATCTTAGTTGAGAAGTCTGGCGACTTACTGTGTTTAAAATTCAACGAAAAAACTCGTAAAAGTACGCAAAGTTGTATGTATGAAAGTAAGCCTAAAAAGCTGGTGTTTAATTACACCAAAATGACCTTTGCAAGCCTACTATTTATTGATAACCCGCAAAATGTATTGATCATTGGTTTGGGAGGTGGCTCACTCTCTAATACTATACATGAGCTTTATCCTGAAGCGAGTATCGAAAATGTCGAAATTGACCCTGCAGTAATAAAAGTCGCCCGTGATTATTTTAGTTTTGTAGAAACCGATAATGTGACATCTAAAGTGCAAGATGGGCGTATTTTTATCAAACGCGCTGCACTGAAAAAGCAAAAGTACGATTGGATAATTCTTGATGCCTTTAATGGCGATTATATCCCTGAGCACCTTCTCACTAAGGAATTTTTTGCAGAAGTAAAAAGTATACTGGCTGATGGCGGCATTGTTGCAGCAAATACTTTTTCATCGAGTAAATTGTACCAGCATGAGTCGGCAACTTACTTTGATGTGTTTGGTGACTTTGTTAATGTTGTGACCGATGAAAACTCTAATCGCATTATTTTGGCAGGCTTCGAGACTATGCCTAGCCAGCAACAATTAGCCGAGCGCGCCAATAAACTCGCAAATAAGTTAACCCCTTACGATGTTGATTTGCAGTTACTGCGTGAACATTTGTTTTATACTAAGGGTAATCAAGATTGGCCCGCGGATACCAAGGTACTCACTGACCAATATTCACCTGCGAACTTGTTAAATTATCAATGATCAAACACATCTTAATTGCACTTCTTTTATTAACGGGCTCTGCTGCTATGGCAGAGCAATCTTCTACTGCTCCTTTAACTGCAAGTCAGCAGCAATTGTCTAAACTACTGAGCCAATATAAAGGGAAAGTTGTGTTACTCGATTTTTGGGCATCTTGGTGTAGTCCATGTCGACGGTCGTTTCCTTGGTTTATAGCGATGCAGAACAAGTATCAACAGCAAGGGCTTGAAGTGATAGCTGTAAATATTGATGTTGAACGCAGTGATGCCGATGCGTTTTTAGCTGAGTTTGCAGTGAACTTTACTATTATTTACGACCCTGATGCTGTTATTGGCAGGCAATACCAACTTAAAGGAATGCCTAGTAGTTTTTTAATCGATAAAGAGGGCTTAGTACGGTTCCAACATACAGGATTTGTTGCTGATAAATTAGACCTCTATGAAAGTCATATTAAAGAGTTAATTGCAAAATAGTATTGTTCTTCGCATAACTCTTGCGGTTGTTCGCTTTTATCGAACATAGCTATCTGTTTTATTAATTGCATCAACATTTACTTAGCATGCTAACTACATTAAAATAGTTAGCATGCTAAGTAAATGGAGCGCATTATGTCTTCCACTCCCCCTTTTCACGAAACTCTTGATTTAACACTGTGCGGCAGTATGGGCCGTGTGCATCGTTTATGTCGCGATGCTGTCACCTTGGCGGTCGAGCCTTTGGGTCTTACTCAATCTCGTTGGACCGCGATGATGCACCTGTTTCATCTAAACCAAGGTTGCACCCAACAAGAGTTGGCAAATAGCTTGGGCATTGAAATGCCATCGTTAACTCGCACTATTAAGCAGCTTGAGCAACAAGAGATTATTGCTCGCAAAGCTGATGCAGACGATAAACGCAGTAAACGTCTGTACTTCACACAGCAAGGTCTACAATTGTTAGACACATTACAGGTGATTATCGCTGATGTGAAAGAGCACCTTTATGCTGACTTAACCACAGAGCAACTCGATACGATGGCGCATGGTTTAATTCAGATGGAGCAAAATGCCCGTCAGTGTATCCGTCATTATTCAGGAGATAAGTAACCTTATGACACCGGACCAAAAATTTGCCCGTTACGTAAAAATCTCTTTAGCGGGTTTTATTGTTTTATTTTTATATTTTGTGATTGCCGATCTGTACATGCCTGTCACACCGCAGGCCCGTGTGTATCATCCGGTTGTACAAGTGACCCCGCAAGTAAGTGGGCGCGTGACTGACGTATTAGTCACCAATAATCAAGCAGTCGAAAAGCAGCAGGCCTTGTTTAAGATTAACGACGAGCCTTTTAAGCTTGCCGTTCAGCAGGCAGAACTCGCTTATGATGATGCGAAACTACAAAACCAACGTTTAGATAGCAGTGTTAAGGCAATAGAAGCTCAGCTTGCGGCAGCACAGGCAAAACTGCATGAACAAACGCTTTTATTTGAGCGCGGTGAGTCGTTATTGAAAAAGCGCTCTATTTCAGAGCAAGAGTACGAAACAATCAATGCGAACTATCAATCAAGCAAAGCCAATGTGGCTGCGATTGAAGCGCAGCTTAGCGAGGCCAAATTAGCACGCGGTAAAATAGGGGATGACAATTTAGCGCTTCGTCATGCTCAAAACCAGCTTGAACAAGCGAAACTAAACCTGTCGTACACCACAGTGACAGCTGATACCGACGGTAAAACAGCAAACTTACAAGTAACACCGGGTACCTATGCTAATAAGGGCCAGCCGTTAATGGCGATAGTTGCTAATAAAGCTGATTTAGTTGCTGATTTTCGTGAAAAGTCTTTAGTTCACGTGCAAATTGGTAGTACTGCAAAAGTCAGCTTTGATGCGCTACCGGGCAAAGTGTTTACAGGCAAAATTGTTAGTTTTGAAGCGGGTGTGAGTGATGGCCAGCTTAATGCTAACGGTTTACTCAGTGCCACTGAAAGCAGCAACCGTTGGGTACGAGATGCACAGCGTCAACGTATTCATATTAAGCTAGATGAACACCAGATGCTGGCAAAATTTCCAAGTGGTGCGCGTGCAACTGTGCAACTTCTGCCTGACTCTAGCATTGGCAGTTGGTTTGCAAGTATGCAAATTCGCTTCATTAGTGTTCTGCACTTCATTTACTAAGGCTGGGTGAGTTATGTCAGTATTGCAACTCGATGGTAATGGCTTACGCCAAGCGCTACGCATTGCTACGGGCTCAGCATTAGGGTTTTCACTGGCAAAATTGATGAACTGGCCGAATGGCATCTTTTTCACTGTTTACCCTATGTTACTGCTCGGTTTAGTGCCTGTGCTTAACATGCATATTATTCGTCAGTTTTACGCAGGCGCGGTGTTTAGTGCGCTGTTTGTTCTGGTTGTGCAAGGGCTGTTTGCACACTTGCCTGTTGTAATGACAATGATGAGCTTTATAGCCTTTGCCTTTTTGTTCTATCAAATGAGCCGTGGCGCTAACTTTTTATTTGGCGCCACAACGGTGGTGAGTTTGTCGATTCAATTGCATTTTTCGACCTACACCGGCGGTGGTGTCAGTATTTATCCGCTGATCATTAGTAACGCTGTTGCAGTTGTCGTAACTGTGCTGTTTTCGATGCTAATGCATGGTTTATTCCCTGATGTTGCACCACGGCAAGGTCGGGTAATGCCAGAGAAAGCAAAAGAAAGTATACGCCACGAAGTATTACTTTGTTCAACCGTAGCGACTTTATCATTTGTTGTATTTCAGGTATTTGATTTACAAGACTCTATCTCTGCACAAGCAGCCTCGGTACTGATATTGTTTTCATTGTGCTGGAAAGCGGCAGGTATGGCTGCATGGCAGCGCGCGATAGGCACCTTAATCGGTTGTAACTTAGCGTTAGTGGCACAGTTATTTTTGTATAACCATACAGATATTTTGATATTTCCTGCGTTAATTCTGTGGATTTTGACCTTTATCTTTAGTCGTTATCACATAATTGGTGGCGGTATTCCGGGTGTTGGCTTTGGTATTATCACCACATTTGGTATTTTGTTTGGCCAGTCATTAGGGCCGGGGCAAGATCTGGTTTACAGCGCGCTCTATCGTTTTTCGTCGGTGTCTGTGGCCATACTATTGAGCTTATGTGCGGTGTATATAATGCATCACATCTTAAATCGCTTTGCAATGACTAGGCATCACACGTTTGATTAAAGATTAAAAAAGGGAGTTAATCAGAACTCCCTTTTTTATTGATATTTGGTTCGAAAATTGTAGGTAGAGACTTAAGTAAATCGTCTTGTTTCTTTACGACACTCTGTACACAGGTTTTTGAGGCGACATCTGCAACCCAAGCGCCCCATTGTGAACTGCCAGGCTCTTCTCCTGGGGTTGCCCACCATCTGGCTTTATAAAGAATTTCGTTGTAACAGGTTTCACTACCTTGCGGATACGCGCTTCCGGCTTGCCATGAATCTACAGCAAAACTCGACATAGGCAAAGCTGACAGCGTTATCATTGCAGCGGCAACAATGCGTGATTTCTGGCCCATACGCGGCTCCTTCATTAATGGTGAGATTGTATGACTATTATAGACGCGGCAGGATTAACCATCAATTAACTTTGTTAACAAGTTACACTTCTTTACAGTTCTGCTTATTTTTGACACGATCTTCTGATGTGAAAGTTAGAATTTTACATTTTTTCTTAATGCTTTTGTTTGTCCTCTTTTTGTTTTAGAGTCCATGCGCTTTCTCTGAGAATTTTTACTTGGTTTTGTTGCTCTTCGTTTCTTTTGTATTTGTGTTGCATTAATGATTAATTCTTTCAAACGATTAAGCGCATCTTCTTTGTTCATTTCTTGCGTGCGATGACTTTGCGACTTTATGACAATAACGCCCTCTTTGGTAATTCGAGAATCATTTAAATTAAGTAAACGTTGTTTGTAAAAGTCAGGTAACTTTGAGCGATTAATATCAAAACGAAGATGAATAGCTGTAGCTACTTTATTGACGTTCTGCCCGCCTGCGCCTTGCGAGCGGATCGCACTAAAGTCGAGTTCCCATTCATCAATTTTGACGGTATTAGAAATAATTAACATCAGGTTCAGTTAGCTATGGTAAAAAAGGTATTGTAACATTTGTAATTGGCTAAACATAATAGCTCGACTATTTGCGCCGGTTGCTAACCATTTTGAAAGAAAGGAGATCACGATGAAAGCACTACTTATTTCTATGAGCCTACTTGCGATGAGTTTTTCTAGCTTCGCAGAAGATATTACTGAAAGCCAGCTACAGCGTTATATAAAAGCCTTACCTGCTGTGGTCAATTGGTCACAAAATCAGTCTGAGTTAGATACTGTAAATCTCGGTGGTATGCTAGGTAGTTCTGATGGTGTTGACAGTTCGTCAGTAATGGATGCATTAGGCCACATCAAAGAGCATGAGCTATACACAGAGTTTGAAGCCCTGACCAAGCAATATGGTTTCACACCTGAGCAGTTAGTTACTGTTGGCTCAGAGGTATCAATGGCGTATTTAGAAAACCTTAAAGCGGGTATGTCAGAAGAGAACAAGCAACGTGTAAATCAAGCAATGAGTGGTTTACAAAGCCTTACAGCATCTTCATCTGATGCGGGTACTCGTTCAATGGCAGGTGCTTTAGAAGGTGTTAAAGCAAGTACTGCAACAGCAGATGTTAGCGAAAGTAACGTTAACTTAGTTAAGCAGTATATGCCGCAGTTAAAAGAATTGTTCGCAATGTTGCAGTAACAGCACTATCAAATAAAGAAAGCGGCGAGTGAGCCGCTTTTTTTATGCTTACTTGAATACCATAGGGTTTTTTAGATGCTGCTTTTGTTGTGCAGTTGGTAAAAATCCAGTTTGTACAAACTCATTAAGGCTTGGGTGACGTTCAAAGTAAATAATATCAAGGGCAAAACGATTCATGCCATATAAGCCACGATGGATCATATTTGCCGAAAATATGAGTAAGTCACCTTTTTTGAGTGCTACACTTTTACCACGAGTTAGTGAGTCACTATTTCGAGCGCCCTGCTGTTCTAATCTAACTATTAATTCTTCATCTGAATCCCAGTTTTTATGGCTGCTTGGTATTAGCTCTATTCCCGGCTCATCTTCAAAAGCAACGCGGCAATGCAACACTTCAGGGCCGCTAAGAGCGGCCTTTTGCGCATCAAGCTCTAAGTGATACTGCATATCGCGATGCCAATAATTTGCTTGTTTAGGGTTGTAAGGGTTAAAGAATAGTTGAGTATTCATAAACTGGGGCTCAGCAACAATACCCTTAACCTGTTTCAATAGTGTGTTGGCGCTGACAAACTCAAAAAGAGTAAACTTTTCCTCAACACTTAAACATGCAGCACCAGTCAAACCTGAGCTATTAATCCCTCTGGATTGGTAAAAAGATTGGTTTTCTTGCAACCAGTGATGATGAAATTTATCGAGAATTGGCCTTACCTTGCTAAGCTCACTCTCTGTGTAAAGGCCCTTTACATGGTAGTAGCCGTTTTCAGCAAAAAAGTTATTTTCCATTTTTTACCTTGCTAAAATTGCACGTATTTTACTACTAAGCTCAGGCAATACTTGTTGCTCAAACCACGGATTTTTCTTTAGCCAGATATTATTGCGAGGGCTTGGGTGAGGAAGTGGCAAGTAATTTGGCCAATATTCACGCCACGATTTTACTAACTCAGTTAAGGGTAGCTGCTTAGTGTGGGGTAAATGATATGCCTGCGCGTACTTACCTAAGATAATGGTGAGCTCAATATTATTAAGTTGCGCTAAGAGTTTTTCACGCCATGCAATCGCGCACTCTTTTCTTGGCGGTAAATCACCTGATTTTCCTTTGCCCGGGTAACAAAAGCCCATCGGCAAGATAGCAAAATTGCGCTCATCGTAAAACTCATTACTCGTTACACCAAGCCAAGAGCGAAGCCTTTGCCCGCTTGCATCATTAAAAGGTTTGCCACTTTCATGCACTTTAATTCCCGGTGCTTGACCAGCAATTAAAATGCGAGCCTGTGGATTAAACTGAATAACGGGCCGCGCTCCGAGTGGCAAATGAGGTTCGCAGATCACGCATTTACTAACTTGTTCTAATAATGATTGAGTACTCATGAGTTAGTAAAAATATGATCTATGCTTGCTTTGACCAAACTGCTAACTCATTACCACTTGGCTCTGTGAAGTGAAAACGACAGCCTCCAGGAAAATCAAACAAGGGTTTAATAATTGTGCCGCCGTGTTTTTCTACCTGTGCTTGAGTCTCTTTAATATTATTTGAATAAAGCACCAGTAGCGCGCCGCCATTATTGGTTAAGCTAGTTAATGGGGCTTGATAAAAACCGCCATCAAGGCCCGCTGATTCAGCGCTAAAAGCCGTGTATTCAGGGCCGTAGTCGGTAAATTGCCATTTAAACACCTGATGAAAAAATGCCTTTGTTGCGGCTAAATCTTTAGCAGCAAATTCAACATAATTTAAGCTATGGTGGTTCGACATGGTGTGCTCCTAATTTAAACTATTCTCAAGCGCCATAGCGCAATGAAGTGCTGTACTATCAAGTAATGGAACAGATGTATCTGATTGTTGAACTAACAGCGCTATTTCGGTGCAACCAAGAATAATGGCTTCAGCACCTTGCTGAGTTAGATCATCAATAATGGTTAAATACTCAGCTTTAGATTCTGGGCTGATGATGCCTTTACATAGTTCATCATAAATCACACGATGCACTGTTTCACGCCCCTGTGCATCAGGAATTAACACGTCTATGGCGAATTTATCAGCTAGGCGTTGCTTGTAAAAGTCTTGTTCCATAGTGAATTGGGTACCCAACAAAGCCACTTTTTTAAAGTTATTCTGGATCAGGTTTTCACCAACTGCATCTGCAATGTGTAACAGAGGAATTGCAACCGCAGCTTGCACTTGCTCAGCTAGTTTGTGCATGGTGTTGGTACAAATTAATAAATAATCCGCGCCCGCAGCTTCAACTTGCTTAGCGGCCTTAATGAGTATCTCGGTCATCTGTGGCCAATTTTGTTGCTTTTGCATAGCTGCTATGTGGGCAAAATCGAGGCTAACGAGTACTATCTTGGCACTATGCAGCCCCCCAAGTTTGTTTTTAATGCCTTGATTTAAAAGCTGGTAGTAACTTTGTGTAGACTCCCAACTCATGCCACCGATTAAGCCTATTGTTTTCATTTCAGCTCCCTTTTTATTTACTTAACACCATATGATATTGCACAGAACAAAGCTAGCAGATCATTATTTTACTAACAGATCGAGTTAGTTGGTTTTGTTTCATTATTTAACACGTGCATGCAAATGATAACTACTATCTTTTCTGTTTGTCGGCGATATAATACGGGGTTTTCTTCTCGTGTTATTTTTTAAGGGATTATCATGCATTCTCAATCATTAGATGCAGTGACTACCAATCGCCCTAAAAATACAGCTAAAAAGCGCTCTGTGAGCCTATCTTATCGTGTTGCTGTGTTTTTGCGTTTCGTTGCAGCCATCATTGGTGGTTACGCCTTTACCAGTGTGCTTATTTCATTACTAGCTGTGTTATTACCACTTAATAAACTCGACAGCGTGCTGTTAACCACGACTCTATCGGTATTTTTTTACTGTTGTGTGTTTATTTGGGTGTTTTCAGTTAAGTCTTTAAAGACTGTTTGGATCACTATTTTACTAACAACTGGTGGGCAATTGCTGGCCCTTTCATTGATTAAGGATTGGTTATGAAAGAGAGCTTTTTCCGCTCAATGACTTGGCTTCATACCTGGGTTGGCTTGCTGGTATGCTGGCTACTGTTCTTAATCTTTTTTGCTGGCACCATCAGCTTTTTTAAAGATGAAATCACTATTTGGGCCAAGCCTGAAACGCACCATGTGCAGCATCAAGCACAACGGGTTCAGTCTCAAGCTAAGCAAATTAATTATGTGTTTGCGCAATTACAGCAACAGGCACCTAATTCATTATCTTGGCGGATAAACTTACCTGAGCCGCGTAACCCTGTTTTAAGCTATGGGTTTGCTGAGCCTAAACAGCCTGGTCAGCGCCGTGCACCTTTCAACTATACGCATCTAGATCCAAATACCTTAGAGCAATTACCCGAACCTCGGGAAACTAAGGGGGGTAACTTTTTCTATCGCTTACACTTTGATTTACATTACATAGATGTATTTACTGCACGGATAATTGTTTGTTTAGCCTCATTATTTATGTTGGTAGCGCTTATAACAGGCATAGTGATCCACAAACGTATTTTTAAAGATATGTTTAGCTTTAGAGCAAACAAAGGCAGCCGAAGTTGGCTCGATGCACACAATGTTTCGTCGGTGCTGGCACTGCCATTTCATATCATGATCACCTACACGGGGATTATCACGTTGATATTTATGCTGTTCCCCTACCCTGCCGAGACTGTATATGAAAATGGCTTAAGGCAAATGTTTGATGAGGCATTGCCTATTAATAAACGTTCAAAGCCCAGTGAAGAGCAGCGCCCTATGGTGGCAATCAAAGATGTGTTAGATCAGATTTATACTAAGTCACCGAATGCCGACATTAGCTACGTGTTTGTTAGAAATGCCAATACAGCGACCTCACAAATCGTGGTTTATTTGGCAACCGGCAAAGAGGTTGTAGATAACGGACCACGCTACTTATTCAATGGTGTAACAGGTGAGCTTGAAGCCAGTTCAGGCGAAGATTGGAGCGCTTCGGCGCAGTTTTATGACTCAATGACAGCATTACATAGTGGTCGTTTAGCCGAGCCGTTGCTGCGTTGGTTGTATTTTTTCTGTGGCGTAGCTGGCTGTGCCATGATAGCTACAGGCTGCATCATGTGGGCAAAACGCTTACGCGAGAGGCTCAAAGCAGACCAAAAACCAAGCTTTGGGCTTAAGCTCGTTGAGACACTAAATTTAGCCACCCTGATGGGTTTACCAATTGCAACCGCAGCGTTCTTCATTGCTAATCGATTATTACCTTTAGGGTTAGCCGGGCGTGCCGATAAAGAAATACTCGTGTTTTTCTTAGCTTGGCTGGCGATGCTAATCGTTGCTGTGATCGGCCGAGAAAAACGCCACTGGCGCTATAGTGCTTGGCTTAACGCTGCTGCTTGCTTATTAGTACCTGTGGTAAATGCGTTGACAACAGATGGTAATTGGATCACGTATTTACTAACTCAGCAGTGGGCCTTATTCGGTATTGATAGTGCGTTTATTTGTGCTGGGCTGCTGTTTTTACTACAAAGCAAAAAAATACCTAGCCATAAAACCGCTACAAATAAGACTAAATTAAATAAAAACAGGCTGTTAAAGGAGCAACAAGGATGATGGAGTTACTGCAATTTAGTCTCTGCTTTTTAGGTTTTAATTGTTTTGCACTTGCAAAATTCAATCATTTCCGTGATGTATTTAAAAAGAAATTAACCGAAAAACAGCGAAGTCGCTTTTTATTCAGCGGCTGGATCAGTATTTTACTAAGTTTGGTGCTTTGCGTGCTGTCAGATGCTGGGTACGGCGCATTGCTATTTTGCGGTTATATGGCTTTAAGTGTACTTATGCTCATGATTTTATACAGTTTTACTGTTTCATGGGTAAAGCATGTCAGTGTATTAACTATGTCTGTTTTGCTGTTGAGTGGCTTTTCGGTGATGATTTTGTAGTGTAGTTAGTAAAAAACTGATCTCATGCCAATTTGCAATAGTGCTTAATTAAGTAATAAAAAAATGGGTAGGCAATGCCTACCCAAGCAGGGGATTAAATTGGGGGATCACATGTTGTTTCAAATTAACGACGCTAAGTTTGCCTAGCATCCATTACAGTTGTGTTGCACATTCGTGATAGTTTAAAGACAGGTGTAAAGCCCCTTTACAAGCTCTCATGGTCAACATAAATAAGTTCGTCTGTTTTAAAACCATATTCTTTTGCTGTGTTTATAAAGTCCTGCATTTGCTGTTCTGTCACGGTCGGTGTGCGCGACAAAAACCATAAATACTCTTTGTTATAGCCAGTAATATAAGCGTATTGATAGTCTTGCTTATCTAATTCAAACACTACATATGAGCTATAGAATGGCCCAAAGAATGATACCTCTAAGTGACCAATGTCTTGTTGCTCTGCAAACTTCGCTTTACCTTCAGCTTGCTGCCATTCTTTATCTTCGGCGCTGTAACCTTTATTGATAACTTTTACACTGCCATCAGGGTTAATTGAGTATTCAGCGGTAATGCCCTCAAGGCCGCGTTCAAATGAATGATCTAAACGTGCAATTTCGTACCAGGTTCCTGTGTATTTGTTTAGCTCAAAATTATCGACGGGTTTGATGTTGTCTGGCACGCCTGTACAAGCAGATAAAATGGCTGTGATACATAAAACCCCGATTAACTTTAATGATGTTTGCACGTTTTTACTCCCTTTAAAAATTAAACAAATTAATACGTTAATAGCACTAATTTAGTTCAATTACGGTAAACTATTAATGTCTAAAATTAAAGATTGAGAACAGCATGAAGATTTGGGTTGATGCAGACGCCTGCCCCGTCGTTATTAAAGAAATATTGTTTCGTGCCGCAGAGCGCACACAAACCTTTACCACATTAGTGGCGAACCATGCGATGCGAGTGCCACCCTCAAAGTTTATTAGCCGTTTGCAGGTATCTTCTGGGTTTGATATTGCCGATAACGAAATTGTTAAGCGCATCGAGCCAAATGATTTGGTGATCACCGGTGATATTCCTTTAGCTGCTGAAGTTATCGAAAAAGGTGCCCAAGCGCTTAATCCACGCGGTGAGTTGTATACGACTGAAAACATTCGCTCACGTTTAAATGTTCGTGATTTTATGGAAACAATGCGCTCAAGTGGCGTTGAAATGGCCGGTGGCCCGCCGCCGTTAAGCCAAGCTGACCGCCAAAACTTTGCAAATAACCTAGATCGAATCCTCGCTAAAAAGTCATGAGTGTCGTTAAAAGTATGCCACTGCAGGGTTTTGGTGATGAAGCCTTTAGAGTCGCTGTTTATATAGAAAAGCGCCCGCCGATGCCTGCTTGGCAAGAGCTTAAGCATTTGCATGTAATGCAACCCGGCCACATAAACGAAATAAACCAAGCATGTGGCAATGGTTGGCGCAAAGTTTTTAATGTGTATGGCAAAGTACTTTTTGCACTACCAAGTGAATATTATGATTTTGCTAAAAGAGCACCTGATTGGCAGAGCTTTCGCGATGAACAACTACTGCAAACACATAGCCAAACTGCATTACTGTTTAGCCCACCGATATTAGGCAAACCAGAGCAATTACATATAATTGCAGGGCGAACCCATGCTAAGCAGCTTATAAATGACGGGCTTTTGCATTGCCAGCTAACTTGGCTTGACGATGAATTTGCTATTAGTAAATCAGATAAAGTGATTGTTTGCCCCTATTTTGATTACCGCCAGTTGAGCAATATTAAAATTGCACGACTTAGCCAGCTTGTTGCAGATATTTTTTCTTAGTTTCTGGTTTATTGCGTTATTGAGTTAGCAAACTAAGCTTTAAATACTGTAATACTTAATAGTACTCTAGATGAAAATACTGGTCGTTGACGATATGCCACTTATGCGCCATGTGTTGATAAACATGTTGCGTAGGCTTGAATATAAGGATATAACGGAGGCGACTGATGGCGCTCAAGCATTTGATTTACTAGAAAAACACAGCTTTGATCTGGTGATTACTGATTTGCATATGCCGAAAATGGATGGCAAATGTTTGCTTAATCATATTCGCGAAAACCCAGTCCTATGTGATTTACCTGTATTGATGGTAACCTGCGAAGACAGTAAACAAACAGTAAGCGAGATGATCACAGCAAAAGTGAATGGTTTTATCATTAAACCTTTTTGTTTAAATACACTGCAAAAGCAGTTAAGTCGAATTGTTAAACCAGAATAACCTGCAAAAACTGGAGTTAAGAGCGATGTTTAAGCATTTAACAATAGTGAGTTTATTCACTGCCAGCACTGCCATGGCGAGTGCTGAACAATTGACTTTATACACCGAAGTATTCCCTCCCTATAACTTTGTGCAGCACAATCAACTCACCGGTATTAACACCAAAATCATGGAATCTTTGTGTGAAAGAGCCAAGTTGAGCTGTACGTTTAGTGTATTGCCTTGGAAGCGCGCAATGTCACTAACACTCGCCCAACCCAATGCTGGAATTTATTCTACTTCACGCACCGCAAAGCGAGAAACTCAATTTTACTGGGTTGGTCCTTTGGTATCTGGGCATTCATGTTTATACCGTTTAAATGCTCGCAACGACATTAAAGTGACAAGTACACAGTCGTTGCAAAACTACACCATAGGCGTATCTCGTGGTGATGTTTATCAAACCGTTCTTGCTGATTTTAACCTTGCTGAAGGCCTGCAATTTTTAACTTACTCAAAAAAGTTTGAAGAGTTAAAAATGTTTAAGCAAGGTAAGCATGACTTGCTGATTGGCTCCTCTCTCACTCTTTCATCACAGTTGATGAATGTAGGTATGAGCCCAGACCAAGTCACGCCGGTATTTGAGTTAAAGCACCCTGCCTTAGTGGGTAATTACTTAGCACTTAACAAAAATACATCGCCGGAGGTGGTCAATAAGCTGCAACACGCCCTCGATACCATGAAGCAAGAAAACCTGATTGACCCTCTTGTTGATCAGTTTGTAGCAGAGGATATGCACTCTCACGGCGAAACATTGACAGTTGCACAGCAGTGCTTAAATGGTTCTGCTATTTACTAAATTGGAGTGGTTTTAGGTAAGTTAGCCGCTGTTTTTCTTATTTTTGAAGTCAATCGTGATTTTTCGCGCTAGAACGCAAAGCCATTGCCTCATCTTTAATTGCTTTTTATAGTGATAAAAATAACAAAAAGGGCAAAAAATTATGAAACCAACTCCACTATTTAAAAGCTTAGTGCTAGCAGTATGCTTAGGCGCAACAGGCGCCACTCAAGCTTACGATCGCATCACTGGCCATAACTTTGCTAGTCGTTCTGAAGTCATCGCACAATCAGGGATGGTTGCAACATCACAGCCGTTAGCTACGCAAGTGGGCTTACAAGTATTAAAAGACGGTGGTAATGCCATTGATGCAGCTATTGCGGCAAATGCAGTGCTTGGTCTGGTTGAACCGACTGGGTGTGGAATTGGTGGTGATTTATTTGCCATTGTTTGGGATAACAAAAGCAAGCAACTTTACGGTTTAAATGCTTCTGGCCGTTCACCACAAAGCTTGTCTTTTGATACTTTAAAAGCACAAGGTGACTACATTCCTGCTTATGGGCCATTGCCTGTGTCGGTACCTGGTGCAGTAGATGGTTGGTTTGAGTTACATAAAAAGTTTGGCAAAACACCAATGAAAGCCTTACTCCAACCTGCTATCGACTACGCTGAAAATGGCTTCCCTGTGTCTGAACTGATTGCTTATTACATGCAAAAAAGTGTGGCTGCACGAGGTAAATACCCAGGCTTTAAAGATGTATATATGCCTGATGGGGCAATGCCTGAAAAAGGTGAAATCTTTAAGAACCCTGCCCTTGCAAACACCTATCGCAAAATTGCCAAAGGCGGCCGCGATGCCTTTTACAAAGGCGATATTGCTAAAGAAATTGGTCGCTATATGAAAGAAAACGGCGGCTACTTATCGTATGAAGATTTAGCTGCGCACCATAGTGAATGGGTTAAGCCTGTGAGCGCCGATTATAGAGGGTATACGCTTTGGGAATTGCCACCAAATGGCCAAGGTATTGCTGCACAGCAAATTCTGAATATTCTTGAAGGTTACGATATTAAAGCAATGGGCTTTGATAGCCCTGAATACGTACACACCTTTGTTGAAGCGAAAAAACTCGCGTTTGCAGATCGTGCTAAGTACTACGCCGATCCAGCGTTTAACACTATTCCCATACAAACACTTATATCGCAGCAATATGCTGACCAAAGACGCAAACTGATAGACCCTAATAAAGCCGCAAAACGCGACCATGCAGGCCCAGTAGAAGGCGATACCATTTATATGACGACTGCCGATAAAGACGGCAACATGGTTTCGCTCATTCAAAGCAATTACCGTGGTATGGGCTCAGGTATGACACCGGCAAAATTAGGCTTTGTATTGCAAAACCGTGGCGAAATGTTCGCGCTTAAAAAAGGCCACATGAACCAATATGAGCCAGGTAAACGACCATTTCATACAATCATTCCTGCGTTTGTCACCAAAGATGGTAAGCCATATATGAGTTATGGCGTAATGGGCGGTGCGACACAGCCACAAATGCATGCTCAAATACTTATCAACATGATTGATTTTGGCATGAACCTGCAAGAAGCCGGTGATGCACCGCGTATTCTGCACACAGGTTCATCGCAGCCGACAGGTGAGATCATGGAAGACGGTGGTTTTGTTAGCTTAGAGTCAGGTTTTTCGATGGAAACCCGTCGTGAGTTAATAAAGAAAGGCCACACCTTACAAGACGCCGTTGGCCCATACGGTGGTTATCAAGCAATATTGAAAGACCCAAAAACCGGCGTTTATTACGGCGCATCTGAAACCCGCAAAGACGGCCAGGCTGCGGGGTATTAGGCTATTGTAGGTTGGGTAGAGCGGAGCGAAACCCAACAAACTTAGCGAGTTACAAACTAAAGTTAGCGAGCTTTGATGCAGCAGCGTTTTACATCGCGTAGGCGTGAAATTTATTTCGCGCGATGGTTCATTACTCGCTAACTCCCAACCATATACCCTGCAAATATGATGAAAATGAGCATTGAGCCATTTTTCTTTCTGAATATCTTTAGCATCAAAAAAATTTACAGTTAGCAATGCATTCCGTTATTTGTTAATAGTAGATTTATTAAACATAATGAGCGTGGCATCGGCATAAATATGCGCGAAGTGTGCACGATAAAATGTTAGTTAACAAAGGGACTTTGGTGGTGTTTGAGAGTATTGCGATCTATTCAGGATTAATTGCAACAATCTGGATTTTCATTGGTGTATATGTAGCAGGTAGGTTTTATACTGGTTATAGCCATTCTAAGCAATTTTGTAGTGAGTTAGGTGCGACTGGTAGCCCAACTGAAAAATTGTCTCCTTTAATTAATAATTATCCTCTTGGTTTTCTATTTTGCTTTTTCGGTTGGTATCTGGCTCAACTCTCAAATGTTTCAACTTTAGTGAATGTTGCGGGTTGGTTAGTTATAGCTCATGGTGTAGGTACATGGGTCGCAGGTTACTTTCCAATGGACGCCGATCCATTTACTAAGAATCCAACTTTTAATTGCAAGGTACATTCTTGGGCTGGTTTTATCATGTTGCTTTCATTAGTTATTGCACCGATATTAGTTGCTATAAGTCCAACAACTGAAACTATCCCGTTATATTTCCGTATTTTTTCATTGCTTTCTGTTGTCGCAGCGGTTTATTTTCTTTTTGCAATGGCCAAAGCTGTAAAATCCCAAAGTAATCCTGGCACCTATCAGCGTATTTCATATGGCTTTCAGCTAATTTGGCTAAGTGTTTTTTCATTAGTATTGGTGTAATTGTGAACTAACAAGTCATTAAACCAGAACAAAACAGTTGGTTTTTGCTCGTGCCTCGCTTATTTTAACCTGTTATTTGAGGCGTTAGCTTTTACTCAAGGAGAGAGTTTATCAAATACGCAGAAGAATATTCAAAACCTGAACAAATTAGAATAAAAGCATTAATTATTTTAGCTTGCGCTTTAGCCGTGATAATTAGCATAAAATGGTTTATTCCATTTTTAGAATGGTATGTAGATACCGTTCACTGTCACACTCCTTTCGGTTATTCTGGGATTTCAGTCTTATGGTATTCAACCTTTGTCGGATTTCCTTTGTTAAGTGCTATTTTTATCGGTCTATTTACACTACCTGTAGGTATTAAGGGGTTTATGCATGGACAGTTCCCACCGAAGGGAGTAAAAGTGCTTCAACCTACAAAGATTCTTACTGGATGGCGCGCAAATCTTAAGTTAACTGCACATATACTTATTCCTCTGTTTTTTTTATTTTTTTCTATTTGGGGCTATTTTCAAGTTGATGAAATGCCAAATATAAAGGATGATTTTGATTACAGTGTATGTAAAAGCTAACAAGCGCATTAAGCTAGAGACTGCCAACAGTTTGCTCAGTTGCAAACATTTTAAAGATAAAGACTTATAACAGGCAATCAAAATAGAATCCGAAAAGCTTGGCTCAGGCTCGTTCCTTGCCGTTTATTGCGGCGTTATATTACTAATATCATCACAGAGTGTAATTCTAAAAATGGAAGTTAAAATATTCACAAAAATCATAAAGCCTAAACAAAGTTTTTGGCCTAGTTCACCTACATCATCTGATTGTGGTTTAGAAACGGAAATTAATCTTTGGTTAGCCTCTCAACCGGATATAGAAATTAAAAATATTACTCAATCACAAAGTGGTGGTTCATGGATGCCTGCAACAGTAATAGTAAATGTTTGGTATCAATAGTAATATAGCAAGAAAATTAAGCGGGGTTACTAACAATTGATTAGGTTTCGCTGTGCTCTACCCAACCTACAAAACATCGCGCGAAATAAATTTCGCGCCTACGTGATGTCGTTTTACTCTTTCCCCTTGTAACTCGCTAACTTTACCTAAGTTTGTTGGGTTTCGCTGCGCTCTACCCAACCTACGAGCTGACAGCTCTAGAACGTAGCTAACTCCCAACCACATACCCAGCAAAACCAAGCACTTTAAAATACTGTTTTGGGGTGCTGAAGCGGGTTTCATTCATTAATTCTGCAAAACGAATGCGGTCTAATGGGTAAAACTCGTGCTCTAGGTTGTGGCGCATGCGTTCTACGCCGACTTCTGTTAAACCTAACTGTGTACACAGCTGTAGTTGAGATTCGCGCTCAAAAGTGGTTTCTGGGCGCATTAAATCGGCAATGTATAAGTTGCTCGATTTCTTAAGCTTGCTGTGAATCGCTTTTAATAGCGCTTTTTTATCGCCGTTATCTTCAACAAAATGCATTACCAGTAAACACAGTGCGGCGTCACATTGAGTGTCGATGTCGTTGATATCACCGCAGTGTACTGTTACGCGATCGCTAATGTTATGCTGGCCAAACTGTTGCTCGGCAATATCAAGCATGTCTTGTGAAATATCTTGAGCAATAAATTGCCAGCTTGGTTTTAGCGCCGCTAATTCGATGATTTCTTTACCAGTTCCGGCACCAACTACTAAAATGCACGCATCATCGTTCAGCGTGGTTGCTAATTGGGCTGCGGTTGCTTGATGTAATAGCTCATAACCTGGAACTAGGCGCAAAATGCGTTCGTCGTAGTGACTTGCTTCTTCGTGATTAAAAGTTGGCATGCTAATCCTTTAAATAACTGAGATGGTCGAATAACCACCTGGTTTTTTCGCCACATGCACTTGGGTGGCAACGCGTTCGGTCATTTCAGATACGTGAGAAATAACCCCGACTTTGCGGCCTTGTGCTTGTAGTGAATCAAGAGCATCCATCGCGATGCTTAACGTTTCACTGTCCAACGTACCAAACCCTTCGTCGATAAACAAAGAGTTTATTTGTACTTTATTCGACGACAACGAGGCAAGCCCTAGCGCCAGTGCTAACGACACCAAAAATGACTCACCGCCCGATAATGTATTAACAGAGCGCTGCTCATCGGCCATGTCTTTATCGATAATTGCGATATCGAGTGTTTGCCCTATGGCTGTTAATTTGTAGCGTTTATTTAGGGTTTGTAAGTGACTATTCGCGTAATGTAGCAGTATTTTTAAGGTTTGTGTTTGCGCTAAGTTACGCATGGTTTTACCGCTGGCATCCCCTAGCACCTTATTGAGTAGATGCCAGTGCTCATAGCTTTTTTGCTGATCAACCAATTGCTTTTGTTTATCTTCAAGCGCTTGGCTATTTTGTTGATGGGTTTTAAGCTCCGTCGCAACTTGCAATAATGCGTTATTTGTTTGCACTTGTTGCTCTGTGGCTTGATTAAGCTGTATTTGCAGCTCATCTTCATCGAGAGCTGGCTTATCTTTTTGATGCTGAGCCAAAGCCTGCTGTCGTTGTTTTAAAAGAGCCTCAGCATCTTTTAAACTACTCTCGCTAGTGTGATAATCAGCCAAAGTTTGTTTGATTTCAGTAGGGCTTATCGTTAATAGCTGACTAACGGCTTGCTCATCTAAGCTTGGGTGCTGCGCTTTAAAATCGTTAAACCAAAGACTAAAGCGCTCATTAAGCGCTGCTTGCTCAGCGTTTAACTCTTTCTCACGTTCATCAAGGTTAGCTATTTGAATAGCTTGTTCGTCACGCGCCTTCACCGCATTATTATGGGTTGTCTGGGCAAGTTGTAGTGCTTGCTGCGCTGAATCTATCGCCTTTTCAAGCTCAGCAATAAACTCATCTACCGAAATCGCTGCGTTACTCAATAAGCCCTCGCGCTTTGATTGTATCTGCGTTAATTCGTTTTGAGTTTGGCTTAGTTGCTCGTTGCACTGAGTTAAAGAGGTATGTGCTTCGTTAAGCTGTGGCGTTACATGCGCAAGATGCTGCTCAATGGCTTTTAAGTTCGTTTTAAGTTCATCCGCAGTTTGCAGCGAGGCTTGATAAGCCTCAACGTGCTCAGCAATGTTCTCTAAAGAAGTGTTTTGTGTATTGAGTGCCTGCCACCAAGGTGCACTGGTGAACTGTTGATTCAGTGTCGTATAAAGCTGCTGATGCTCATCATTGAGCTCATTTAAACGTGTTTGCAGATTATTTAGTTGTTGCTGCAACTCGTTTAACTGCTGCTCTTTGCTATAAAGCGCTTGTCCTTGTTGATTATACTCAGCTTGCTTAGCCGCAAGCGTGTTTTGCAACTGCTGTTGCTGCTCAAGGGTTTTGTAGTATTGCTGTTTTTGCAGGCTGAGCTGTTGTTGACGCTCGTTCAACTGATCTTCGGTTAAATCATTTAGCTCAGTACGGCTTGCCGCCATGGTTTCTTTGAGGCTCTGTTGTTGAGCGCTCAGTTCTGAGATTTGCCCTGTTAACGAGCTTATCTGTTGGCTGCATGCCGCCAGCTCATTACTTTTAGCTTGCTGTAATGCTTGCTGAGCTTTTAAGTGCTGTTTGGCGTTAGTTAACTGGTTGGTAAAGTCGTTAATAAGTTGACTAAATTGCTCGTTTACCATTTCTTCATGCATAAAGGGGTGCTCTTTTGAGCCACATACCGCGCACGGCTCCCCTGCTTTTAAAGTGGCACGTAACTGGCTGACCCCTTCACTGGCTCTTAACTGCACTTGCTGTAAGTTTTGCTCACAAAACGAAACCTGCTGCTGTGCTTGCTCTGCACCTTGCTGCGCATCTTTTAATGCCGTTTGCAGTTGCTGCTCAGTCTGGCTTAATGTGTTTAATTGTGTTTGCCAATTTTTTAACTGCTGCTGATTAGTTTGCCATACTTGGCGCTTTTCAATCAGGTGCTTAATCGCCTCAAGCCTAGCGTCGATATCGGCCATTGATTGAGTATTTAAACTCGATTTAAAGGCGGCATCTTGCTCATTTAGGCGCTTAATTTCTTGCTCAAGGGCTTGGTATTTAGTTTTACACTGCTGCGCGGCTGCTTGCTGCTCATCAATCTTAGGTTGAAGAGCTTTTACGTTTTGCTGTGATTGGCTAATTGTGTGCAGTTGCTGGCTAAAGCGGCTTAACTCACTTTTATAGAATGACCAGTCTTTTGCTAATGGTTGCCATTGTGCATGTGTTTCTAAATAGCTATTTATTTGTGCTTGTTGCTCTAGCTGTTTTTGCTGCTTTGCTTTATGGCTATTAAGTGTATTACTCAGCTCTTGATGATGGTGTTTCGCTTTCTCTGCGTGTACTTTTTGCGCCGCTGCTTGCTGGTTTAAAACCGCAAGTTGCTTATCTAGCTCACGGGCCTGACTGATAATAGGTTGCGCGTCTTTTTGTGCTTGCTTAGCTTGGTTTAGTTGTGCGGTTTGCTTTTCAAGGGTTTGCTCAGCGTCTTTGATCAGCGTTTTATGATCAACGTTTAAAAGCTGCTTACGGTTTTTAATTAGTTGCTCATGTTGAACGCTAAGAGTCGCCACACGTTCGCGGTTATCTTTTATTTCTAGGCATTGCTGAGCTTGTTTCGCTTCAGTGGCTTTTTCAGCAAGTGCGTGCATTTGTTGCTGTAACTCTTGCTTTGCTTGCTCAGCTTGGTTTAGTTGTTGCTGCTGCTGAGATGCTTGCTTATACCAAGTTTGGTACTGTTCAAATTGTTTTATTTGTTTTTGCAGCTCAGTGAGCTTAGCTTCAAGAGCCGTTTGCTCTGCTTGTTTCGTTTTGACCTCTTCAGGGCTTAAAACCTGATAGTTGCTTAAACTTAGCTTTAACTGCTCTAAAGCTTGCAGCTGTTCACGATGGCGCTCAAAAATTCGCTGACCAATACGGCTGAATTTATCGGTGCCTGTTAAGCATTCAAGTAGTTGCGCACGCTCATCCCCAGTTGCTTTTAAAAAGGCGGCAAATTCATGCTGTGCAAGCAGTACTGCTCGTGAGAACTGCTCAAAGCTCAAGCCGATAATACGCTCGATTTCTTTACCAGCAGCACTCCTATCAGCAATTAGGGTTTCATCAGGTAATGAGTACAGGCTATGTTGTGCGGGTTGTAATTTGCCATCGGCTTTATTACGCGCTCGGCTAAAGCTTAATCTTGCGCGATATGATTGTTTGTCTTGGCCAATAAAGTCGACTTCGGCAAAGCCCTGCCCTGCCCCGCGGCGTAATAAGTTTCGCGAGTCATTAAGTTTGATATTGTCGCCGTTAAAGTCAATTTTATTGCCTGTATCGCCACGTAATCTTGCTGTTTTGTTATAAAGCGCTAAGCAAATAGCATCGAGTAAAGTACTTTTACCCGCCCCGGTATCACCGGTGATGGCAAACAACCCCGCTTCTTTTAAAGGCGAAGCGCTAAAGTCGACTTCGGCGTTTAAGATAGAGGCTAGTTGATGAACACGAATCGCTAAAATTTTCATAGTAGATCCTCCGCATTCAATTCATCGATTACTTGGCTTAATAAGCTTTCTAGCTCTTTTGGCACAGCCTGCCCTGCCATATCTTTATTATTTGCGAATGCCTGCTCTAAAAGTGAGTGTGGGTTCAGCGCTTCAATTTGTGAGACATCTTCAAATAGGGTTTGTTCATCGTCTTGCTGGCTGCTCTGTTGACGAACCCTTTCAATGCCACAGAACTTAACTTGCTTACCTTCAAGGGCTTGTTCTATTTGTTCTCTGAAAGTGGTGTCAGTGTCATGGGCGCTCAATTTAACCCGTAGGTATGGCGCTAAATCTTCATCTGCTAAATCGAGTTGTTTTATAAGCTCACAGAGTTCGTTCAGTGGCACACAGTCTTTTTCTGGCAGCAACATGACTTTACAAAAGCTAGGAATGTAAAGGGGGTTTACAGTAGTACCTGAGTCACTAAGCTCAACTATCACAACTTGATGCTGATAGCGTCTTTCAGAAAATGACATCGGCATTGGCGTGCCACTGTAGCGAATGGTGTCTTTCTTGGCGACGGTTTGAGCTTTATGTAGATGCCCTAGCGCGACATAATCAGGTTGATCTGTAAATATGCTAGCCGATATTGCATCTTCGCCACCTATAACTAAATTGCGTTCAGAATCTGATGAGATGTCTCCGCCTTTTGCATGTAAGTGGCCCATCGCAATCAATGGCGCATTTGGTAATTCACTTGCGGCTTGTAATGCATCTTTATAAGCAAGGGCAACGGCTTGGTTGTAACTTAACGGTTGCTCTTGTTGGCGGTTATAGCTGCTTAAATCACTGCTACGTAAAAATGGCATGGCAACAACATTCGCATCGCCGCTTTTGGTGCTGATTGGCAGTACTACTTCATGAGGGGCGTTACTATCAAAGCGGCCAACAACATGGGTATCAAACTGAGCTAATAAAGGTTTTGCAGCCATTATCCGATTTGCAGAGTCGTGGTTACCAGCAATAATGACTATGTGTAAGTCAGGGCAATGCTGCTTGGTGGTTTTAATAAATTGGTAGAGTTGGTTTTCTGCGCTGGCAGGTGGTGTTGCCGTATGATAAATGTCACCCGCAACTAGCAGTAAGTCGATCTGTTCTGAAACAAGCGTATCGGTTAACCAAGCTAAAAACGCTTGATGTTCATCGAATCGGGAGTGCTCGTAGAATTGTTGGCCTAAATGCCAATCAGATGTATGAAGGACTTTCATTTAACGCTCTTATTATTTATTAAGAGCGTCAATATACCTAAGCTGAGCCAAGATGCCCAGCCTGGCTTGCTAACTTAAGCTATACCAGGCAAATACAACCATAGGTAACGCCAGTAGAGCCATAATTAATGGTACTTTAAGCGCTTTAGTTTGCTTTGCTTGTAATATTTTAAGTGCATTACTTTCATTACAAGCTGCTACTTTATCAATATAAAAATACCCTGAATCTAGGTACTGTTTACAATTTTGTTCGTCCGCTGGAATTGCAATTAGTTCTTGTTGTTTTTTTAGGATATAAAAATCCATACGCTCACCGAATTCTATGCTGATTACCAAAACATTTTGAGGCGCAATTACGAACTACGCAGACCCCAAAATCAAAAAAGTGGGCGATTTTAAATATAAATGGCAGTAAATTTCAATAGAAAATGCCATAAAATTTAATTTATTGCGAAAATAAATATAACAAAGGATAAAATTATGAAGGCAGTTGGGTAAATCAGCCATTTTTTTGGCCTTTTTATCACCGGGTTTGTGCGCGATAATGCATCTGACTCATCACAGGCGGCAATCACTTCTACAAATTCAAAACCACGATTTTCGTACTCGTTAAGAATTGCTTCTTGAGCTGGAATGGCTGCTAAACGAGAGTCTTTCTTTACAATATAAAACTTCATCTAATCACCCTTCATTTTTAAGCTTATGTGCAAAATTTGACGGTATCTTTATTACACTTCAGTCACACTATTTTATGCATTTAACAGACCATTTAATCTTTCTTTAGATAGTTAAACTAGTTAAACAAAAACCTTTATATTTAACATTAATACTTTGGCATGAATTTGTGCTGAACTAAAATTGAGCAAGTGTAATGTAAACCCCCTTTACACTTGTACTTAAAAGGCTATTTGGCAGGACAAAAATAAATAGTTTTAAAAGTATGAATACTACCTGAAAAATACCGCACTTTATCGTTATTTTATTGCAACTTTGTTAGCAGTTTGAGAAGGTACGCTCACGCAAAATTTACAGGATTAACAATGAAAAAAGCAGTTCTAACGCTGAGTGCTTTGGTATTGCCTTTAGCTGTATCGTCTACGGTTATGGCATCATCAGTTGAGCAAACAAAAGGTTCATTTGTTGACAAGTTTCGTCAACTGGATGAAGCACTCCCAACTCCCAATGTTTATCGTAGTGCCGCTGGAGCACCTGCAGAAAATTACTGGCAGCAACAAGTTAACTACGACATCGACGTAAAGCTTGATGAGAAAAAACGTCGTTTAACGGCAAGTCAGAAAATTGAGTACAAAAATAATTCACCTCATACATTAAAGTATCTTTGGTTAGAGTTAGACCAAAATATCTTTAAATCTGACTCAATTGCAGAAATGACATCAACCTTCAATGGTAAAACACTGCAAGGTGACCCTCAGCCAAAAGCGACAAAACTGAGCTTAGGTCAGTTACGTCGTCAGCAGTTTATGGCTGACAATGAGCTGGGCTATCAAATCGCCAATGTTAAAGACGAAGACGGAAAAGAGCTTAAAGTAACTGTGGTTGATACCTTAATGCGTATTGATCTAAATGAGCCACTTAAACCGGGTAAAGACGTTGAGTTCAGCATGGACTTCGCCTTTAACATTGTTGAAGAAGATGCCGTGGGTGCTCGTTCAGGTTATGAGCACTTTGAAGAAGATGGTAACGATATCTTTTTGCTAGCACAGTGGTTCCCGCGTCTTGCTGCATACACAGACTACGAAGCATGGACAAACAAAGCATTCTTAGGAAGTGGTGAATTTACGCTTGAATTTGGTAACTACGATGTAGAGATCACCGTGCCAGCTGATCACATTGTATCCGCAACCGGTAAACTTGATAATGCTCGTAATGTACTGACTAGCACGCAGCGTAAACGTTTAGAAGAAGCTGAAAACGCTAAACGACCTGTTTTCATCGTGACTGAAGAAGAAGCGCTAGAAAACGAAAAAGAAGGCACTGATAAAACGAAAACATGGCATTTCAAAGCTGAAAATGTTCGTGACTTTGCATGGGCTTCTTCACGTAAATTTATGTGGGATGCTAAAGGCTATCATCAAGGTGGTAACGATCAGCCGTTAGTGATGGCGATGTCTTTCTACCCGAAAGAAGGTGGCGACCTTTGGAAGAAGTATTCAACTGAAGCTGTCGTTCATACAATGGAAGTGTATTCGCGCTTCTCATTTGATTACCCTTACCCTGTTGCTCAGTCTGTAAATGGCCCTGTAGGTGGTATGGAGTACCCGATGATCACCTTTAATGGTCCGCGCACTGACCTACAAGACGATGGTACTCGTACATACTCACAAGCTGAAAAGCGCTTCTTAATTGGCGTTGTAATCCACGAAGTTGGTCATATTTACTTCCCTATGGTCGTTAACTCTGATGAACGTCAGTGGACGTGGATGGATGAAGGTTTAAATAGTTTCTTAGATGGAGTTGCAGGTCGTGAATGGGACCACACAATTCCGTGGGGAGTTGAGCCTCGCGATATCGTTGAGTATATGAAGTCAGAAAACCAAGTACCAGTGATGACTCAGTCAGACAGCGTATTGCGTTTAGGCCCAAATGCTTACACTAAGCCTGCGGCGGCACTTAACATTTTACGTGAAGTGATCCTTGGCCGTGAGTTATTCGACTTTGCATTTAAAGAATATGCACAGCGTTGGAAGTACAAACGCCCTACTCCGGCTGATTTTTTCCGTACTATGGAAGAAGCGTCTGGTGTTGATTTAGATTGGTTCTGGCGTGGCTGGTTCTACACCACAGATCACGTTGATATCTCGCTAGATAAAGTTTACCAACTACGTCTAGATACGAAAAACCCTGATATCGACTTTAATCGTTTACGCGATATCGAAGCTGATAAGCCAATGCCGTTATTCGTAAAACGTAATAAAGAAGAAGGTAAAAAACTGTGGGTTGAAGAAAATCCAGATGTAACTGACTTCTATGACGAAAATGACCGCTTCACGGTAACTAATAAAGAGCGCAACGCGTATAACAAATTCCTAAAAGGCTTAGAACCTTGGGAACGTAAAACGTTTGAGCGTGCAATCAAAGAAGATAAAAACTACTACGTACTTGAGTTCTCAAACTTAGGTGGTTTAGTAATGCCTATCTTATTAGAGCTTACTTATGAAGATGGTACGAAAGAAGAGCAGTACATTCCTGCTGAAATCTGGCGTCGTAATCACAAGCATGTTCAAAAGCTCATTGTCACAGAAAAAGGTAAAAACTTGGTGTCTGTTACGGTTGACCCACGTTGGGAAACTGCGGATGTTGATGTAGAAAATAATAACTATCCGCGTCGTATTATTCCATCACGTATTGAAGTGTACAAACGTGAGAAGAGTAAAGCGAAAGTTAGCCGCGATATCATGCAAGATATTAAAACTGAGCTGAAAAAAGACGACGAAAAAGATGCTGAGGAGCAACAATAATGCGCTTTGCAGCCATTATTTTTGCTTTATTACTGAGTGCGCCAACTATGGCGCACCAGTTAAAAGCGTCTGTAACAACGGTACTTTTTAATAAACGCACTAATAATATTGAGCTAATGCATCGCTTTTATTTACACGATACTGAGCATGCGGTAGAGCACTTATTTGACGGTCATGCTGATATTTTAAGTAATAAAGACGACCAAAAGCGTTTTGCTGATTATGTTGAGTCACATATTGCCCTACAAACTTTAGATGGTAAGCCGCTTGAGCTTAAAGATGTGGGTGCGCAAGTTGATGGTAAATTCTTTTGGGTTTATCAAGAAGTCACGATCCCTGAGGGAATTCATGGTATTCGAATGAGCAACGGAGCATTACGTGACCTGTGGCCAGCACAAGTTAATATGGTAAACATTGAAGGCAAAGGTAAAGTTAAAACTCTTACGTTTAGTCAAGATGACACTTGGCTTGAGGCAAGGTTTGAGCCTGTTGAACCATAATTTTCTTATACTAAAGGATTAAAAAAGTTACTTTTTTAATCCTTTGATCCTTTAATTAACTGATTTCGTAAACTATCTTATTAATGGGCACCAAAACTTTCCCAATTCTCATATACAGGGATTTATATGACTATCCATGACAACAATATACGCGGTGTAATCTTCGACTTAGATGGTACCTTGGTTTCTTCTGAACTTGATTTTTCATTAATCAAAGCGCAGGTTGGCTGTCCTGTAGAAAAAGACTTACTCGCTTATATCGCTTCTTTACCTTCACCTTATATGCGTGAAGAAGCGATGAACATAGTACATCAGCATGAATTGTTAGATGCCCAGCACTCACATTTACTTCCTGGTGTTGCAGATGCCATCACACGGTTAAAAGAAAACAATATCCCAATGGCAATTGTTACTCGAAACTATGACCGTGCTGCTGCCATTAAATTAAAGAATAACCCTTTACCTATAGAAACAGTGTTAACTCGCTCTGATGCGCCTGCTAAGCCCGATCCAAGCGCCTTGAATGCTATTGCGACATTGTGGGAGCTTGATCAGTCTGAGCTACTTTATGTTGGTGATTACTTATTTGATATTCAAGCTGCCCATAATGCAAATATGCGCGCTTGTTTGTACGCTCCGGATGAAATTCCTGAATACGCAAATCAGGCTGACTACGTACTGCATCATTTTTCAGACTTACCTAAATTGGTTGGCTCATTTCAAGAAAATAAGATGTTATGTTAAATAGCCTTGTTTTTTATTTTTCCTGAGATTTATTGTTAGTTTTTTATTTTTCAAAATGCCCTAGTACTAGCCCAAGCGTTCATGAGTTGCTAAAATATCGGCAATTATCAAATGTATTCATAGAGGCATAAGATGGGCAGAGCATTTGAAGTCCGCAAAAACGCCATGGCTAAAACAGCCAATGCAAAAACTAAAGTAAATTCTAAGTACGGTAAAGAAATCTACGTTGTTGCTAAAAATGGCGAACCTGATCCAGAAGTTAACCAAGCGCTAAAGCGTATTATTGAGCGTGCGAAACGAGACCAAGTTCCAGCACACGTAATCGATAACGCAATTAAAAAAGCGGCCGGTGGGGCAGGGGAAGACTATTCTCCAGCACGTTATGAAGGCTACGGCCCTGGCAACTGTATGGTTATTGTTGACTGTTTAACTGATAACCCTAACCGTACTATCAAAGATGTACGTTTACCGTTTACAAAAACAGATTCAAAAATTGGTACACCGGGTTGTGTAGCGCATATGTTCGACCACTTAGCTGTTTTAGGCTTTGCCGGTGATGACGACGAAGTGGTACTAGAAGCGCTAATGATGGCTGATGTAGACGTAACAGATGTAGAAGTAGAAGATGGCAAAGTGTCAGTATTCGCTCCTCACACAGAGTACTACAAAGCAAAAACAGCCCTTGAAGAAGCATTTGAAGGTATTAACTTTGAAGTAGACGAGATCACGTTTGTTCCACAAGTTCATACAGACATCACAGATCCAGATGATATCGCAAACTTTGAAAAGTTTATTTCTATGCTTGATGACTGTGATGACGTGCAAAACGTTTATCACAATGCGATTGTCAAAAACTAATTTTAAAAACATTAGTACGTATTAGTACGTAAAAAGGGGCATTTGGTAACAAATGCCCCTTTTTTAATAGATTTTTATTATGCCGTGAATGATGAGTATTCACTGTCGTTATGAGTTCAATTGATATTAGTCAAAAAAAAGCAGCCCTTAGGCTGCTATGAACGACACATGAAACTCGAAGGAGAGTTGTGTAGTGGCTAATTTAACGACTTATATTTTATACGGAACGCATGCAATAATGGTTCAGTATAACCACTAGGTTGTTTAACTCCCTCTAAAACAAGGGCTAACGCTGCTTGATAAGCAACGCTTTGCGCTAAGGTTTCGGCTGAATCAGCCATATTTTTGTAAGCAGGATCACCTTCATTTTGGCCATCAACGACTTTCGCCATGCGTGCCATGGTTTTTCTAATTTGCTCTTCAGAACAAACACCATGATACAGCCAGTTGGCCATGTGTTGGCTTGAAATACGCAGTGTGGCACGGTCTTCCATTAAGCCAACATGGTTGATGTCTGGTACTTTTGAGCAGCCAATACCTTGGTCAATCCAACGCACAACATAACCTAAAATACCCTGTGCATTGTTATCAAGTTCGGCTTGAATATCTTCTTTGCTTAAGCTGCTGGCATCTTTCATAAGCGGTGGAGTGAGTAAGCTGGTAAGGCTTGCTTCTTTACGGTCCATAAGCGCTTTTTGACAAGCAAATACATCAATATCGTGATAATGCATTGCATGCAGCGTTGCAGCAGTAGGAGAGGGCACCCACGCGGTATTTGCACCACTTTTCGGGTGACCACTTTTTTGTTCCATCATTAACGCCATTTTATCTGGCATTGGCCACATACCTTTACCAATCTGTGCTTTACCACTGAGACCTGTAGCTAAGCCAATATCAACGTTGCGGTCTTCGTATGCGCTGATCCAAGGCTCAAGTTTAATAGCGCCTTTTGGCAATACTACACCTGCTTGCATTGAAGTATGAATTTCGTCACCAGTACGGTCTAAGAAACCGGTATTGATGAATACAACACGGTTTTTAGCCTCGAAAATACAGGCTTTTAAGTTAGCTGAAGTGCGGCGTTCTTCGTCCATAATACCCATTTTAATGGTGTTTGCAGGCAAGCCTAGCAGCTGCTCAACGCGGGTAAATAGGGTATTAGTGAATGCTACTTCTTCTGGGCCATGCATTTTTGGTTTAACAATGTTAATGCTATTAGCCGTTGAATTTTTAAGGGTGCTTGTGCCTTTTAAATCATGAAGCGCTGCGGTGCTGGTGATAATGGCATCCATAATGCCTTCAAACACGTCATTGCCTTCACTATCTTGGATAGCTGGATTTGTCATTAAATGGCCAACGTTACGCACAAACATCATGCTACGGCCTTTAAGCGTGATTGTTTCGCCATTTACACCTTGATATTGGCGGTCTTGTGCTAAACGGCGCTCAATGGTTTTGCCATCTTTGTTAAATGCTTCTACTAGGTTTCCTTGCATTAAACCAAGCCAGTTTTGATAAACGTTTACTTTGTCTTCGGCATCAACGGCAGCAACGGAATCTTCACAGTCCATAATCGTTGTGAGAGCTGCTTCAAGTAGTACATCTTTTAGGCCTGCTTTATCTGCTTGGCCTATTGGATGATGATGGTCGATTTGCAGTTCTATATGTAAGCCATTATTTTTCAATAAGATAGCGCTTGGATTTTGCGCTTCACCTTGGTAACCAATAAGTTGTTCAGGGTTAGCTAGGCGAACCTGACTGCTGTCACGTAATGTGATTAAAAGCTCATTATTTACCACTGCATAGCTGGTACTTTCGATGTGTGAGCCATTTGCTAAAGGCAATGCTTTATCGAGGAACTGGCGGGCATAAGCCATTACTTTAAAACCGCGTACTGGGTTGTATGTAGAGCCTTTTTCGGCGCCGTCATCTTCACTTAAAACATCAGTGCCGTACAGCGCATCATACAACGAGCCCCAGCGAGCATTCGCTGCATTTAAGGCAAAGCGTGCATTGCTCACTGGCACAACAAGCTGCGGCCCCGCGGTGCTGGCGATTTCAGGCTCAACCTGCTCGGTTTCGATGCTGAAACTAGCTGGCTCAGGAACGAGATAGCCAATATCTTCAAGAAATGCTTGATAGTTAGCTGCATCCCATACCGGTTGCTGCTTGTGATAGTCATCAATCTTGGCTTGCAGTTGTTCGCGTTTTTCTAAAAGCGCGCGATTGATTGGCGTTAATTCATTGACGATATCAGCAAAACCTTGCCAAAAAGTATCTGTGCTAATGCCTGTTCCTGGTAGAAGTTGCTGTTCAACAAACTGTGCAAGTTGTTGATCAACGCTTAAACCGTTAAGTGAGAGAGTGGTCATAATAATGTCCTTTAAACGAGCTTAATTTGATCATTCATGGTGCAACCATATCGTAAAAAAGGCTAATAAGCAGGCTATTTTCCATTCACTAAAAATATAGTGGCAATAACAACTATAAATTTACTAAATCCAAAAAATCCGCCTAATGTTGAATTAAGCGCTACGAAGCAAACGCCAAGTAGCCACTCTCACTAACAAAAAATAGATAACCCGTTCGAAGGATTTTTATTATGACAACATATCAACGCGAAACCGATAACTTAGCTACTTTATGTCAAACACAAGGCAAAACGTGGCAGTCAATCAACCCTGAATACGCAAGCCGTATGCGCTTACAAAACCGTTTTCGTACGGGTCTAGACATTGCTCAATACACTGCAGACATTATGCGTGCAGACATGGCAGCTTACGATGCTGACCACAGCCAATACACACAATCATTAGGTTGTTGGCATGGTTTCACTGCACAGCAAATGATGATGGCAATTAAACGTCATAACAAAACAACTAAACGTAGCTATGTATACCTAAGTGGCTGGATGGTTGCGGCACTTCGCTCTGAGTTTGGTCCATTACCTGACCAAAGTATGCATGAAAAAACGTCTGTTCCAGCGCTAATCGAAGAAATCTATACCTTCTTAAAGCAAGCAGATGCACGTGAGCTTGACCACCTTTACAAAGACCTAGACGAAGCGAAAGCAAACGGCGGTGACGTTCAAGCTGTGCTAGATAAAATTGATAACTTCGAAAGCCATGTTGTGCCAATTATTGCTGATATCGATGCGGGTTTCGGTAACGAAGAAGCAACTTACCTACTGGCTAAAAAGATGATTGAAGCGGGTGCATGTGCTATCCAAATCGAGAACCAAGTATCTGACGCAAAACAATGTGGTCACCAAGCAGGTAAAGTAACTGTACCGCATGAAGATTTCTTAGCAAAAATTAACGCAGTTCGTTACGCATTCTTAGAACTTGGTATTGATAACGGTATTATCGTTGCTCGTACTGACTCATTAGGTGCAAGCCTTACTCAAAAAGTGCCTGTATCTAAAACACCTGGCGACCTTGCTAGCCAATACACGTCGTTCCTTGAAACAACACCAGTAAACAGTGTTGATGACTTAAACGAAGGCGACACAGCAATGAAGCTTAATGGCCAGCTTTGCAAACCAACACGTTTAGATAATGGTTTATACCAGTTCCGTGAAGGCACAGAGAAAGACCGCGTAGTTCTAGACTGTGTAACTAGCTTACAATCAGGCGCTGACTTACTGTGGATTGAAACAGAAAAACCAAACGTTAAACAAATCGCTGAGCTTGTTAACCGCGTTAAAGAGCAAGTACCTAATGCTAAGCTGGTATACAACAACTCTCCGTCGTTCAACTGGACACTTAAATTCCGTGAGCAAGTATATGCTGAGTGGCAAGAGCAAGGTAAAGACTTATCAGCTTACCCAAGCATCGATGACAATAAGGCATTAATGGCACCAGAAATGGATGACACAGAGCTTGCGGCGGCAGCAGACGTACTTGTGCAAAACTTCCAAAAAGATGGTGCACGTGAAGCGGGTATCTTCCACCACTTAATCACGCTACCAACTTACCATACAGCGGCGCTAAGCACTGATATTCTATCAGAAGGCTATTTCGGCGACCTAGGCATGCTAGCGTATGTTCGCGACGTACAACGTCAAGAAATTCGCCGTGAGCAAGCATCAGTGAAACACCAAGACCTAGCAGGTTCAAACATTGGTGATACTCATAAAGAGTACTTCTCTGGTGAAAATGCGCTTAAAGCCGGTGGTGAAGCAAATACTATGAACCAGTTCTAACCAAGTTGTAAAATGTAATATTGCTTTAAAGCTATTCAATAATGTTGTTAGGGGCCTTCGGGCCCTTTTTCACATTTTAGCCGTCAGCCATCAGACTCGTTTCACACCTATTTGTAGCAGCGGGTTTACCCCGCGTCATCAGGCGCTAGGTTCTAGGACGTGATGTATAATCTGCTACCTCGTATCTCGTATCTCACTTCTCGTATTTCGCATCTCGCACCTCGCACCTCGCGTCTCGTATCTCGGATCACTCTTTAACTAAGTCTTGGATCAGCCATTTACTAGCTTTATAAAAATACAGATCACGTATTTACCAGCCTAAAAATTTTAGATCAGGATTTAACTAGCTCCGCTTTATAAGCCTTAATTTAGGGGTTGTCGCCTTATTACTGCCTCTAGAATCGCTAAAATTGGCTCATATAAACGGCAATATACTGCTGTTTTGTAAACTCTATCAATTTATAAACCGAATTTTTATCAACTCACGTCATTGATAAACCGATTTTTTACCAACTCAATATCCTCATAAACCAAAATTTTACTAACTGAAGCTAGGTTTTTAGCGGCACAAACCGATTTTTTACTAACTCAAGTTACTGATTTTGTCTATAAACCGATTTTTTACCAACTGCTTTTGGATTAATGTCCGATATTTAAAAAAGGTATGTAAGGAGTTACTCACATTTTGACTGTAAAGGGGGTTTACAGTCAAAAGGAAGCTGTCAGCTTTCAGCCGTCAGCTATCAGATTGAAATTCAAAAGTTAGAAAGGGGAAAGTTAGAAAGGGGAAAGTTAGCAAGTAGCAGCGGGTTTACCCCGCGTTATGGTTTTATTAAATGACGCGGCATAAAGCCGCTGCTACAGGTAAGTGTGAAACTATTTTATGTTTTGGGTATGGTGCGGCATAAAGCCGCGCCTAAACTATTGCTCGCAACTCGCAACTCGCAACTCGCAACTCGCAACTCGCAACTCGCAACTCGCAACTCGCAACTCGCCACTCGCAACTCGCCACTCGCAACTCGCCACTCGCAACTCGCCACTCGCAACTCGCAACTCGCCACTACTTACTATGTTTATCAAACCACCATTGAATATACGCGACTTTACTCATCAGGTTTGATGGGCGAGCGGTAATACCATGTGATGCATTAGGAATACGCACCATGGCGGTATCAACACCTTGTAGCTTTAACGCTTGGTAAAACTGCTCGGTTTCAGAAATCGGCGTGCGATAGTCTGATTCACCGGTTAATAGCATGGTTGGTGTTTTTACATTGCCTACATAGCTAATAGGTGAGCGCTTCATGTAGTGCTCAATATTGTCCCATGGCTTACCAGGGAACCAATAATCAGCAAAGAAAGGGTAGAAATCAGCAGTTAGTACAAAGCTGATCCAATTGATAACAGGTTTAGCAACAACAGCTGCTGCAAAGCGGTCTGTATGACCCACAATCCAAGCTGTTAATACCCCGCCACCTGAACCGCCGGTAACAAACAGTTTGCTTTCATCAATAAAGCCCTTAGCGATGACAGCATCTACACCTGTCATCAAGTCATCAAAGTCATTACTTGGGTAGTTATGATGAATTGTTTGCGCAAATTCTTTACCGTATGAGTCACTGCCGCGCGGGTTCATATAAAGTACAACATTACCTTTGGCTGCGTATAATTGCACTTCAGGGCTGAAATGAGGGCCATAGTTTGCAACAGGACCACCGTGGATCTCTAAAATAAGAGGGTACTTTTTGTTTTTGTCAAAGCCCGGTGGGTATGCTATCCACCCCTGGATTGCTAAGCCGTCATGGCTTGATTTAACCCAAATCTCTTCAACTTTGGAAAGCTCTTTGTCGCCAAGTGCATCCTCGTTTAATTGCGTTAAACGAGCCGTTTTACCACGCTTAATTAATGCGACATCAGCTGGGCGCTGGGTATCAGCGAGTGTGAATGCAACTTCACCATCTTCACTGACATCAAAGTCACCACCTGAATACGGGCGGCCAAAGGCGACACTACCAATTTTGTCGGTAATTACTTTATGTTTACCACTACGCGGTTGGTAAGCTAGATGTGTTTTACCTTCGCTATCGTAGCTAAAATAAAGGCCACTGCCGCTATCATCCCATTTAATATCTTCGACACTACGATCTAAATCTGCTGTGAGTACCGAGGTTTTTCCTGATTTCAAATCTAGTAAATAAATGTCGTTGTTTTCATAGTTAGTTTTTTTGTCATCATAGCCTGTATAAGCAAGGTAACGACCATTAGGTGACACTTTTGGGCGTGAATCAGGTCCAACACGGTCAGTGATTTGTGTGATCGATAAATCACTTAAACTTAGTTTATAAACTTCTGAATTTGTTGGTTTCAGTTCATTATCTGTATGGCGATTAGCAGAAAAATAAAATGCATCACCTTTTTCGTTAAAGCTAATAGCTCCGCCGTGATCAAAATCACCAGAGCTCAATTGACGTGCATTGCCGCCCGTTGCACTGATGATAAAAAAGTGACGATAACCTTTTTCTGAGTAACCACCGCCATCAGCACGATAATAGGTATCGTCAATATATTTAGCTGGCTCTGCCCACTTAGCGCCTTCAGGCTTACCCGGTAAAGACACAGGGCTTGCTGATTTTGCAGGCACAAACTGGCTAAACACCAATTGTTTGCCATCTGGCGTCCAAGTTAATCCGCCGGGGCTTTGCGTTAGGTTGCTAATTTTTGCTACGTTACCGGTTTTTAACCATTTCACATAGATTTGGCTACTGCCATCACGGGTAGAAATAAACGCTAAACGCGTTTCATCTGGTGACAGCACCGGTGAGTAATCCATATGCACGCCAGACGTTAGCGGCAGCATGGTTTTACCATCTGGGTTTACTGACCAAATATTACTGACTTTACGGTCGCTTTTGATATCCATGCGATTACGCACAAAGTAAATTGTATCGCCATTTTTTGTCATTTCTATTTGGTTGGCGTATTCAAGATCAAAAACATTTTCAAGCCTAAAGGTATTGCTAGCTTCGGCGTGGCCGTAAAAGCTAGCAGCTGCAAGCAGTGCTAAAGACGTTTTAAACTTCATTTTATTTCCTTGTTAGTGAGCAGAAATTAGGGCGTGTTAATCTGTTATAAAGTAACAACCATCAGAAATATAGTCCATTGCGATGAATGGAGAAATCAATAGACAGATGGTCATTTCCCTTTTATGTTGAGTACAGACACTTTTAAACGTAAGGAGCACACAATGATAGGTTACATCATGTTAGGCACTAACAACCTAGCTAAAGCAGTAAAGTATTACGATGAATTGTTCGCCACTCTAAACGCCGAGCGCTTTTTAGAAACTGACCGCTTTGTCGCATGGAGCACTGGTCAAGATAAGCCCGGTTTTGCGGTTACCAAACCTTATAACGATGAAAAAGCTACAGTGGGTAACGGCACTATGATTGCTCTAGCTGTTGAAACCCCAGCCCAAGTAGATGCCTTTTATAAAAAAGCCATAGAATTAGGTGGCACAGACGAAGGCGCCCCCGGCCCACGTGAAATGCCCGGCTTTTATGCGGGATACTTTAGAGACTTAGACGGTAACAAACTTAATGTGTTTTGTTTTACGCATGGGTAAGGGGAGTGAGCTGTCAGCTATCAGGTTGAAAGTTTACAGGCGCTAGGCTCTAGGAAACAGGGCCTAGCCTATTTAACTGAGGTTTTAGATAATAAAGAATAAGTTTCACCAGCTTAGAACATTATGGTTCATTTATACTGGTTTTCAGGTAATTATGAGTAGAACTGTTATACCTTGTAAAGTATGCATGGTCAAAATTGACAAGCTCCGGTGTTTTATACACATGTTAGTGATAGCAATTCATTTAAAGTAAATGTACAGAAATATGAAAAAATTAGTGTATCTCATTGTCTCTTGCTTAGTTTGGCATCCCGTATACGCAGAAGAACCAGACGATATTTTTGGCGCTTTGAGTGGATTATACTGGTGTTTGAAGAAAGAAATTCCAACAAGCTTCGAGCAAATTGATTCTGCGTTTGGATTTGAATTACCAGCTAGTGCAACTAAAGTCAGTTTTGATGATTGGTATAAAAATGTAAGTTTAACCGTTGAAAACGAGGAGCTTTTAGTGATTCGGAAGTTAGATAAAACATCAAAAAAATCGACTGTTAATTGTGAATCTGTTTCAAGCACTAACTAGAACAATAGATCTCATGGTAAGCAAAGCGAACTTTTTAGAAAACGCGCTAAAGCACGACCTACAACTCGCAAAAAGTCGCGCGAAATAAATTTCACGCCTACAAAAACTGATGGCTGACGGCTGAAAGCTGATGGCTAGATCCCCTACCAACTTCCGCTTATTTTCATTACACTGCTCCAATATAAAATAATTATAAAAATTGAGAATGATCATGACGTCGAAACTTTTTAAACCTCTTGCTTGTGTATTTGCACTGAGCCTTGTGGGCTGTGGTGGAGGTGAGGTGTTTACTGCCCCTGCTAGTAGTGAATTTGCCCATGGCAATGAGCTACTAAGTGCCTCGGCGCTAACCGAAGATGCGAGTCACGCATTAGTGGCAACTCAATCTGAGGTGTGCGTTTGGGATAATCAGTTAAAAGCGCGTTTATACGATTGTATAACAGGGCAGGGCGCTGAACATGTTGAGCTTGTGGGCTTTAGCGCTAACAAATCTCGTTTTTTCATTTCAAATCGATTATCGTTGACTTTATACGATACTCGCACTGGGCGTAGTATTGGTACTTGGCTTACCGGGCAAGAAATCGCTAGAGACATCGCTATTTCAGCCGTAGGCGATACGTTGGTTATTGCTTATCGTAGCGGCAAAGCTGAGGTGATAAATACCCGCACAGGCGATACTAAGCGTTTTGATATTCATCGTTTAGATATTAATAGCGTGGCGTTATCGGCTGATGGTCAGTGGGCGTTTACCGGCTCAAGCGACAAGTACGTTAAGCTTTGGTCAACGAACGATGGCAGCACTCGCTTTGAAGAGCGTTTAGCGACTAGAGTGAATCACGTTACGTTAAATAAAACAGCGAGCTTGGGCTTTGCAATTGACTCGGTTGATGATCGTGTATTTTTTGATTTAGCCAATAAAAAAGAGCTATCTGAAGTGTCTTCATACTCTAACTTTATTGAATTCACTGCATCGCAATTTATTAATCAAGATAAATGGCTATTAACAGGCTCACCAAAAATGAAGATGCGTTTATATCGCGTTGCAGATGGTGAACTCATTGCTGAATACGAAGCTAAACAACAGCGCCAACGTACATCAGTACTGAGTGTGGCTTACGATGGTAAGCAGTTGTATTCAGAAACCAGCGACGGTCTATTGCAAGCTTGGCCTTATAAACCAAATAAAAGCTAAAACAAAAACGCCTACTTTATGTAGGCGTTTGTTTTAAATTACGATTAAATTAGTAATCAAACTTATGCTTAGAAAACAGGCTTTGTACTTGTTGCCAAACTGCACCAGGTTTACCATCGCCAACTAACTTGCCATTTACTTTTACAACTGGGCCAACTTCTTTAGTGGCGCTGGTGATCCATACTTCGTCGGCATCAAGTAACTCATCTTTACTAATAATGCGCTCTTGCACTTTAAAGTCACTGTGGCTGTGTAGAATGTTGATTATTAACCAGCGGGTTATTCCCGGTAAAATTTGGTTATCAAGAGGTGGAGTACTGATCACGCCATCTTTTACGATAAACACATTACTTGAACTTGCTTCGGTAATTTCTTCTAAGCGATTAAATAGAATGGTTTCTTTGTTACCCGCTGCTGCACCGTGTTGGTAATGGATCACGTTGCCAAGCAGTGCCGTTGATTTAATATGGCAACGTTGCCAGCGACGGTCTTGTTCAAGCGATACAGTGTAAGTTGTTGCGCTATCTATGTCGCTTTTTGGCTCTGCCGGAATTTCAAAAGCAAACGCAAATACGGTTGGGGTAATATTCGTTGGGTAGCCGTGGGCACGTTTAGTGTCGGCGCCGCGACTAACGTGTAAATAAATCCCTAGGTTATCACCTTGGTTTTTCTCGCATAAATCATTACAGATTTTACGCCACGTATCGGCAGTGTAATCGAGCTTAATTTCAAGCTCATTTAAACCGTTATTCATACGTTCAATATGTGCACCAAAACCAAGCATTTTGCCGTGGTATGATGGGATCACTTCATAGATACCATCGCCAAATAAGAAACCGCGATCCATTGGTGAAATCTTTGCTTCATCAGCGCCAAGGTATTCACCGTTTAGGTATACCGTGCCCATTGTTAAACCTCATTCTCTGTCGTAAAGCCGCCAAGTTGGCGAAGCCGAGTTATTAATTGTTGGCCATGCATCGCGTGCAAGCCGTCTTCGGTGAGCTCATTTTTATGGGTGACGCCATCGACACTACCGCGCTCACTTAGGTAATTTAAAATGTTGAGTGGCTCAATATCAGCCAACAAATCTGTGTTATGCCAGCGACTTAAAAAAGCAATTAGCCCGTATGCCGCCCAGTTAGATACATCGGCAAGTAAAAGCTCATCGCAAGGGGTTACACAAGGAGTAATGTTAAGTGCTTGCATATGCTGTGCAAGGTTACCCATGCCTATTTCGTTACCGCCATCACCAATCGCTATGCTGGGGCAAGGTGCTTCTGTTATAAAAAAATCAAAGCAGCCGCAATGCTCAGAAATATCAATACCGCGCATATTGTAATAACGCTGATGTTCGTTAAGCCCCGGACGTTCTATTGATAAAACACAATCAGGCTTTAACTGCTCAAGGGCTTTAATGCTAAAGGTGCGGGCATTTTCAATACTGTTAATCGGCAACTCAAAACAGTTAAAATCGTTTTTTAGAGCACTGTAAAGGGGGTTGCCAGTAACCAAAATCGGCTGTTTACCAAGCTTTTCGAGTACTTTGTAAAGTGCTATAGCACCTACCGGGCCGTCGGTTTCGAAGGTATTGTTGACCGCAAAGCCAGTTCCAATCAACACGGTTCCTTGCGCGTGATGAAGAGATTTTGCCGCACGTAAATAGGTGCCAGTCTCTTGCTTGGCGTACAAGTGCTGCATACCACGTGGATTTTGCTCAACCATCATGGTTTCAATGTGTGTGCTGAGCGAGTCGTCGCTTAGGCTTGCTGACATAATGCTTTGATCTCTTGAATTAGCGCAATACCCGCTTCATTATCGCCGTGTACACAGAGGCTGTCGGCATGAAGAGCCAGTTGCTGACCGCTTCGCGTTGTCACTGTGCCATGCTCCAATAGCTGCTTTACTTGTGCGATTAATGCTGATTTATCGTGAACACTGCCTGCAAGAGAGCGTGATACGAGCTTTCCTTCATCAGTGTATTGCCGATCGGCAAACGCCTCTAATATCAGCTCGAGTTCAAGCTCGTTTGCCATGGCTTGATGTTTGGCAGAAAGATTAGTTGCTAAAATCATTAACTTTAATGGCTTAGGATAACTAGCAACAGCACGCATAACGACATTTAAAATACGCTCATCGCTCATCATATCGTTATATAGCGCGCCATGAGGTTTAACATATTCAAGCGTTAAACCATGTACTGCAGCCATCCCATCAATGGCTGCAATTTGATAATAAAGACAATTGCTCAGCTCTTTGTCACTCATTGCCATAGAGCGACGTCCAAATCCCTGTTTATCAGGGTAACTTGGGTGCGCACCAATGGTAACATTATGCTGCTTGGCAAGAGCTAAGGTTGCGGCCATTACATCGGCATCTCCGGCATGAAAACCGCAGGCAATATTAGCCATATCGATATGCGGCATTACTTGCTCGTCGAGGCCCATTTTCCACATTCCATAGCTTTCGCCAAGGTCGCAATTGAGTTTTATTGTCATATTAAAAGGCTGCCATTTTGCTGTTTGGAATATCGGTGATCAGCATATGCCCTGGGCTGTGGGTTATACAAAAGTCAGGTGCTGCATTGGCAATGGCTATTTGTGGGGTTACACCACAGGCCCAAAATACCGGTACCTCACCTTCACGAATGCTAACCTGATCGCCAAATTCAGGTTTATTAATATCCTTAATCCCAATTGCTGCAGGGTCACCAAAATGTACTGGAGCGCCATGTACCCCCGGAAAGCGACTACAAATTTGAATCGCCCGAATAGCATCGGCAGGTTTCATCGGACGCATGCTTACTACCATGTTAGCATGAAAAATCCCCGCCTTTTGGCATGCGATATTTGTAAGGTACATGGGAACATTTCTTTGTTCAGTAATGTTACGAATTTCAAGTCCTGCTGCAATAAGTGCTTCTTCAAACGAGAAAGAACAACCAATTAAAAAAGTGACTAAGTCATCACGCCAATACTCGGTAATGTTAGTTACTTCTTTAATCATTTGACCATTTTTGAAAACGCGATAACGTGGTAAGTCACTACGAATATCAATATCTTCCCCAACCGTAGGCATATCGGTTACGCCTGGTAATCGACTTGTTGCAATGATTGGGCAAGCTTTCGGATTTGCCTGACTAAATTGCAAAAAATCAAACGCGTATTGCTTGGGTAAAATGACCAAATTTGCCTGTACGAACCCTGGCGCAAAGCCAGATGTATTTCCGCTGTAGTCGCCCCCTCTCACTATTTTACGAATAGCGGCAGGGGTGGTTAATGATGCATCTTTTTGCATGTGTCTCTCCTTGAAATTAACACTCAACTGATGCTGCTACAATAGCACTCAGTTTAAGCCATTAACAGTTACTGGTAGTTGTCCATTTGCAGAGGCCTTACCCATCAGCACTTTTGCAAGTGCAGTAAACGCAGGGCCAGCAATCTTTTCTTCGGTGTCTATATCAATATTGTAAGCATAAGTGGCAAGAACTGCATCGGCAAATTTGCCAAATTGTGAAATATCGTATGGAGCTCGTAAGCTAACAAAAACAGTTTTCTTGTTCGCTAGCTTAGCTTGCTTTAGTAATGACTCTAGTGCTGCTGATTGATCTGCCTTAGCGATAGCAAATTCAGGATTATCAGCTAAATCATCCATTCCGCCTACTTCAACAGCACTTTGTTTTGGTGATGCATTTGCAGCAATGATCACATCGGCCTTATTCATTTCTTTTAAGGTCGAGATTGGCTCATAGCCTTGCAAGCTAGTGCAGCTAAAGCTAAGTAGTGTATTAGTGTTATCAAGTAGTGCTTGTTGTAGGGCAAAACATTTGCGCGTATCAGGCATGATGATATGTACTTTTGTACCTGATTTAATGTTCAGTGGCAGTGTGTTGTTCTCGTTTTTTACTTCGGTGATAGCTGCAAGAGCTAACTCAGCCTCTACTTTTCTGTGACTTTGGTCACCCAGTAAAAGCTGTGCTTTTTTGATGGCTGCTTCATCATCAAGCTTTGTTGTGAGCTTAAACTTTTCTTTAAGCTTTAAAATACGTGTTGCAGAAGCTGTGATCTCATCGGCGTTTAAAGTACCGCGCTGAACTTCTTGCTCTAATCGGTCTATAAGAGCTTCAAGTACCTCTAAATCTTTTGGACTTCTGATTTCGATTGGCATAAGGGCAATATCAACACCCGCAGCGAAGGTATTTACAACCGCTTCGATTGGCTCAAAGAAGTGGCTGATACCAGCCATGTCTAGTGCATCTGTGATCACAACACCTTGATAACCAAGCTCATCACGTAGTAAATCAGTGATGATTTTACGCGACATGGTCGCTGGCTTGATCATGGTTTTCCCTTCTTTACTAACAAAGGTGCTGTCATCTAGGGCTGGGTATTGAATATGCGCAGTCATAATCATACCCGGTTGCTGATTTTTAATTATGTCTTTAAACGGCGGTAAGTCTTGCTGCCAAATAGTCTCTTTGTCATGCATTACTTTTGGCAGGCCAGTATGACTATCGACGTTTGTATCACCATGACCCGGAAAGTGCTTTAACGATGAAATAACGCCATTATTTTCAAACCCTGCCACTTGTGCGCCACCTAGTTTTGCAACCAACTGCGGATCTTCGCCGTATGAGCGCACATTAATAACTGGGTTATCTGGGTTCATGTTCACATCAACTGTTGGCGCATAGTTAACATTTACACCCAGTGCCAACAGCTCTTCTGCGATTATACGGGCAGACTCTGTTGCGAAGTGTGTACCGTGTTCTTTATAAGTTGCGCCAATCGACATATTACCGGTAAATGAAGTGCCAACATCTCGTGGTATACGAGCAACGCGGCCACCTTCTTGGTCTATTGAAATAAATAGCGGTAAGCCAAGTTCAGACTTTGCAGCAGCTTGTTGTAAGTCGTTATTAAGTTTGATTACTTGGGGCACGGTATCGATATTTTCAGCAAATAAAATAACACCACCAATGTTGTGTTTGCTAATGATATTAGCTAAATCAGCAGGTAAGCGGGTGACTGGCGTTCGACATTTTTGCTCGCCGGTGTCTTGCTCACAGTAATAGCGCAAGTCGAGCATCAGCTTTTGCCCTAACTGTTGTTTTAAAGTTAACGCAGATTCAGCAAATGATGATTGTAATGGCATGAAACACCCTAATCCGATAACCAGTGACGATAGTGCAAACTTATTTAACACAGCAAGCTCCAAAGCTAAACGCTTATTTGATTTTTAGAATAAATTATTCTTGATGTTAATGGGTTTTTAAATATAAATACAGTATTTTTTTGCTACCCTAGCGGTTTTTTTGTCTAACTGCAAAAAGCTAAGTTAGATCACCAAATAGGGCTGTTAAGCTTAAATAACCAAGTCTTTATTACTGCAAAGGTGCTAGTGAATTGATAATTTATCAATTTAATTGGTCGCTTTTTAAGGCAAATTAAAGTAATAATATATTCCATAATTATCAGCGCAGATATGGCAGGCCAGGGGGCGAGATGGCTTTTACTCAATTGCACGCATTTAAACAGCTAATTACACCTTTTTTACCAGAGTCAGCATTAATAGAAGATTACTCACGTCGATATGCCTACGGCACTGATGCCAGTTTTTATCGTTTGGTGCCTGAGCTCATCGTATTGGTGAGTAATCAAAATCAAGCAAAGCATGTGATAAGTGCAGCACAACAACATAAGGTGGCTATTACCTTTCGAGCAGCTGGAACCAGTTTGTCAGGGCAAGCAATTACTGACTCAGTATTAGTGTTACTGTGTGATAGCTGGAGTCAATTTGAAGTTTTAGATGATGGTGAAGCTATTCGTCTAGAGCCTGCGATTATAGGAGCGCGAGTAAACCAAATACTGGCACCTTATGGTAAGAAAATAGGCCCTGATCCCGCATCGATTAACAGCTGTAAAGTAGCCGGCATGGCGGCAAATAATTCATCAGGAATGTGTTGTGGGGTGGCACAAAACAGCTACCACACAGTCAAAGATATGACCCTTATTTTTGCTGATGGTACTGTGCTTGATACCGCAGATAGTCAAAGTTGTGAAAAGTTTTTACAAAGTCATGGGGCATGGGTTGATGAGTTAATGAGCCTTGTTGACAGTGTTAAAGAAAATAGCGACTTAAGTGAGCGTATCGCCCATAAATACCGCTTAAAAAACACCACAGGTTATGGTTTAAATGCGTTGCTGGATTTTTCAGATCCAATTGAAATCATTAAGCATTTAATTATTGGTTCTGAAGGAACTCTGGCGTTTATTGCTGATATTACCTATCACACAGTGATTGAGCACGCACACAAACATACCGGTTTCTTTATTTTTGATGATATCAGCAAGGTGTGTGATCTGGTGCAAAGGCTGAGTGAGCTTGATGTTGCTGCGGTTGAGCTACTAGATAAACGTGCCCTGATGTCGGTGTCTGAGCATGCCATAATGCCAAAAGAAGTGGCCAGCTATCCCGAGCAGTCAGCGGCACTTTTAATTGAGTTAAGAGCAGAGAATACAGATGCCCTTGCGTTACTAACACAAAGCACGCAGCAACTTATTGCACAGTTTAGTCAAAGCCAATTAGCTGCGATTGATTTTTCTGCTGATAGTGCCCGTAATGCGGCACTTTGGAATATCCGTAAAGGCACCTTTCCTGCTGTCGGTGCTGTGCGCGAAACAGGCACCACCGTAATTATTGAAGATGTTGCCTTCACGCTTGATAAATTAGCACAAGGCGTGAACGCACTTCATCAGCTCTTCATTAAATATGGCTATGATGAAGCCATTATTTTTGGTCATGCTTTAGCGGGTAACTTGCATTTTGTATTCACCCAAGCGTTTGATACACAGGATCAAGTTAATCGTTATGAGCAATTTATGGCCGATGTGGCTAACCTAGTAGCGGTTGAGCTAAAAGGCTCTTTAAAAGCAGAGCATGGCACAGGGCGTAACATGGCACCTTTTGTAGCAACAGAGTGGGGCGATGATGGTTTCGCTGTAATGGTTAAGCTAAAACAGCTATTTGATCAACACAACATTCTTAATCCTGGTGTCATTATTAATCATGATAAAAATGCCCACACTCAGCATTTAAAAGTCATGCCAAAAAGTGATGATATTATCGATACCTGTATCGAATGTGGCTTTTGCGAAGTTGTTTGCCCATCAAAAGGTCTTACCTTAACACCAAGGCAGCGTATCACCTTGTGGCGACACCGCACTGAGTTACACAATCAATTGCTAACAACCGATGATTTAGCGAGTAAGCAGAAATTAAACCAAAAGCTCAGTGTTATCGAGGCTGACTTTAAATATCTTGGTATTGATTCGTGTGCGGCGACGGGACTTTGCGGGCTAAAATGCCCGGTCGGAATAAACACGGGCGAATTTATAAAATCGCTCAGAGCAGAGCAAGCCTCTTCAAGCAAAGTGACACGGTCATTAGCTCGCTTTGCTAGTCAGCATTTTGCAGTTGTCGCATCTGGCGCTCGATTTGGCTTAAACGTGATGCACGTGCTCGAAAAAGCAATAGGTAGTAATAACCTAAGAAGCCTTAGTAAACCTGCCCATAAGTTGCTTGGTACGCCGCTGTATTACTCGGCTTGGCCAAGAGGGGAGCAACCAATAAATAATAATTCTAAACAACCCCAACAGGCTAAAAAGTTGGTGTATATGCCTAGCTGTGCAACTCGCGTTTTTGCAGCGGATAAACTTGCCGATGATAAACGACCACTGATTGATGTTATGCATTCATTAGCCCAAAAAGCGGGATTTGAGGTTGTAATACCTAAACAAGTAGATTCACTGTGTTGTGGAATGCCATTTGCGAGTAAAGGGTTGAATAAAGAGTTTTTAAACAAAAGTGAGCAGTTACTTACTGAGCTTGAGACGCTTTCAAATAATGGCCAATATCCCATCGTTTTTGATGCCAGCCCTTGTGCGCTCACCACTCTCAATGCCGCGCAAAATGCATCACTCTCAATTTACGAAAGTGCTGATTTTGCAGCCCAGCATTTACTGCCTAATTTGCAAGTAACGCCAGTGAATGAGCCTGTGATGCTGCATGTTACTTGTAGCTCAAAGCGATTAGGTAAAGAGCAAAGCTTAGTGTCGCTTGCCAAGGCATGTAGCAATGAAGTGATTATTCCAGCTGATATTGAGTGTTGTGGTTTTGCCGGTGATAAAGGATTTAACTTGCCAGAGCTAAATAGCAACGCGTTAAAAACCCTTAAACAACACGTGCCAAAAAATTGTAGTCGCGGTGTGTCTAACAGCCGTAGCTGTGAAATTGGTTTAACTGAGCACAGTGGCATTAGTTATCAGTCAATTTTGTATCTACTCGATAAACAAAGCCATGCAATATAACAGAGCTTAATTGCTAATTTAATGGGCTAGTCTGACTAGCCCATTTTTTAAAAGCCTACACTTTCCAAAAAATGCCTTTTCTATAACACGTGAGCATCACAAGGTAAGATACGGCTAAAAACAACAGCGAAAATACAAATGATGCTAAATAATCGTTGCTGATCACTAATTGTATTAGGCCATAAATATTGCCTTTTAAACTGCTATCGCCGAGCGGGATCATAATTAATAGCCGTGCAAACATAAAAAATAATATTGCGTTCGCACAGCGAGATTATCCAGTAAGAGCGTTATTAAGGGCCGTTCTGTTGGCATCTTGATTTTTAGTTAACATCGAGTTAGCGCCAGCATCTAAAAATAGTTTTTGTTCTTTCATTTTTATAGATTACTACACCTATTAAGCGGTGTAGCTATCGTTATCTATAGCGTTAGCGTGTGCACCGATACTTAACATGTCATCTCTAAGCAGTTTGGGATGTAGCTTAAAACGTAGTTCTTTTATTCAGCCATGTAAGCATCATCAAGTACTTTGATAAAGTTATAAAATGCGGGTTTGTTTTCCCATCCAGTAAAATTAGCAAATATTGATTTAGGTATTTATACCGAATCTGTGTTGACCCCAAAAGACCATTCAGAGCAGCTGGCGCTGCAGGTGAGGGGGCCCTAAGTCGGCAATAGATGTTCCGGTTATACGCGCTAAGTATTATCTTACTTAAAAGCGTTTTAGGGTATCTGCTCCTCAGCGGTGATGTAAAAAAATAGCTATACTGTTAAGTTCTTAGGTAACGTAGAGACATAATGAAAACATCAGAAATACTGTCAGCATGTTTATTTAAAGTCATCGAGCTGGGTGGGGATGATGAGCAAAAAGAAAAGCTGCTGTATTCATAAGGGTTGTCAGCTGCTGCATGTCTGCCCCTGCTTTTGGGGTGACTAATTTTTTAATAGTCAAAGAGCGGGTGTAGGTCTGTTTGTAAGCCGGAAAGAGCACACGTTAATTGAAATTGTAATGGACAAAGTATGGAAGCGTATCAAAAGGACATCGTTAAACTTATTGATGAGTGTCGCAAAGACGAAAAGTTTTTGAAAATGGTGAGCCCACTTGTAGAGTGGCGCAGTATGGTTGTTAGTTATGGCGTGGCAAAGAAGCCGCTTAAATTGATGGATACGTTAGCAGCGCGCTATTCTGAGTTTCTTAATCGGTCGTGGGGGTCATCATCAAGCCGCACGGCAATATCCCCGTTTGATGTGGCCAAGTGGCTTTGCACCAAAGCAAATGGTGTTGGTGCAGAGCAAGCGTTCCAATACTTTTTAGATTTTACGAATAACCACACGGTACCATTGCACCTCATATCGCTGGTGGAAGGCGTCTATCCTGGGCACACATATTATTTTGATAATGACACGTATATATGTGGGTTTGATGCACTCCCCGTTGGTGTTAAATACCGGATAAATGCTGATTGGGCTGACATTGTCAGGGACTTCCCTGGGGATAGGCCGGCATTTATCGTCACCACAGTTAAACAAAATGTGTTAAATGAGCACGAAGACGTCGACGTGGTTCGCGATGAGGGTAGAGCGCTTCACGATATATTGGACTCGCATACAGAAAAGGCAAATTTCTTGTCGCTCTTCACAAAAGAATATGGCGCGGTTATCACACGTAACAGAATGCTTTTTGACGATACAGTGCCATGCTCAGGGTTTATAGATGTGAATGTTATTAGCGCACTGCAGGAGCTGCGTCCTTTTTACAATGAAGATGTGTATTTTGATGAAAAAGACACATTGAGAAAGGTGTTCGGGCATTACTGCGCGTTAAATGCAAACACTAAAGGCGCTGTTGAACTCGCCCTTAAACGCAAAACAACGTCCATGAATTCACTAGACGTAGTTGATAAAGCGGTTGATTTAGGAATGTGTGCAGAATCTATTCTCACGCAGAGTGAAAGTTCTGATCAGCTTTCCTTACAAGTCCGCCTTCTTGGTGCCAAGCTGTCTTCCGATGATTATAAAGAGCGCGAAAAGAATTATAACTACTTAAAAGCCTTTTATAGTATTCGCTCGTCTGCTGTTCACAATGCCAAGGTTAAAGATGTTGTGAAGGTAAGGGATGTTGGTAGTAAGGTTCCTTCACTGGATGTTCTTGAAAAAACGTCATCCATCTTATCTAGCTGTATTCTTAAAGTTATTAATTTAGGTGGGTTGAACGATTTTGAGAAAGAGCTCTACATGCTGAAGTAGGGCTTTAGGCGCTTTGATTTAGTGTTGTTTGTTTTTTAACTATTAGGAATGGCCGAATATTTGAAATTAAGTTTTTAGTTTGGTTTTGGCGGAAAGCATAGGGTTATCGCCATCGCTTAAAGGAGCACTTGAGCGTGCTTATAAGGAGTTGTTTGTGGGTTCTGTTTCTTCGTTAGGTGTTGGCTCTTTTGAGCTCGAGTGTAGTAATGGTGAGTACTATAACAATCACTCTAAACTGTTTATTCCCTCTGATTATGGCGTTATCAAATCTGAAATGGATGAGGGGGTTCTGCGAGAGGAAACGGGTCACTCGCGCAGCTTGGGTGACATGAAGCTGCGTTTGGAGCTGCTGGGTTACACAATAAACGATGCCCAAAGGGCGTATGAAAATGTCTTTTATCACTACTTTGACGATACGTCTTTGGATGGATTTGCGTTTGATACCTTTAGGAAAGTCGTTTCATCGGTGAATATTGAAGACCTTGATCCCTTTAAGGATAGTTTTCATTTATCGTTTCATGACTATATCGCTGAGGCTGTTTTAACGCAAAGTGGGTTTGAAGATATAAAAGACCTAGTAACGACACATGATGATGACTTTTCAGCGCTCTTTGACCGTCTTCACCCGTATTTTATAATGCGATTGCTTGCTGAAAACCCTAAGAACCAGCATGTAAAAGTGATGTGGCAAACGCACGAGATAGTTGAGGCCGGGTGGGTGAGTGATGATGACCTTTATACCGGTGTCGATGAAAAAGATAAGTTTTTGATAATCACTGAAGGGTCATCTGATTTAGTTATTATAAAGCACGCTATTTCACTTCTTAGGCCTGAGTTGGCTGACTTATTTACTTATGTTGATATGGAAGACAATTATCCGTTTTCTGGTACCGGCAACCAGTATAAGTTCTTTCAAGGTTTGGCGAGTATTGGTATGCAAAACAAATGTCTTTGTATCTTCGATAACGATGCTGAAGGTGTAGAGAAGTATCATAAGGCGGTAGATATTAAAGCGCCTAGCAATCTTAAAGTGATGAAGTTGCCTGACTTGGCCGAGTTTTCTGATTTTGTCACGGAAGGGCCAACGGGTAGGCATAATGCTGATGTAAATGGTAAAGCGGTGGCCATAGAGTGTTTCCTAGATTTGTCTTTCAAGGAAAGGTTGGAGCCTGTTATTAGGTGGTCTTCTTATAAAGGGGATGCCAATGTGTATCAGGGCGCGCTAGAAAAGAAAGGATACTACTTAAAGCAGTTTAAGAAAGTGAAGTCGCTGGATGAGAATTATGATTTCAGTAAGCTGAATTTACTACTTGATCGCATTATTGAGGTCTGTGTCAGTTAAGCGCTCTGACTTAATTACAATGGTTATTACGGTGGTTTATGAAAAAGTATTTTTTAGCGGGAACACTGTTTTTAACAGGCCTTTTCTTGGGGTGGTTTACTTTTAGTCCCTCATCCAATGTTTTGATTTATACAAAGGAAAATGCCGGCAATAAATCTTTTGTCGCGCATTACTGCGGCAGAGAAGAGCAGCTCACTGGGACAGTGCATCAATTAAAGCATGCTTGTGAAGGTAAGCTGTATGTAACGCTTGGTTCTTATGAGTCTGAGGGGGTTTATATTACCCCTGGGGTAAGGTTGTTGGTTGATATTAGTTTTGATGGCCATCGAATAGAGAAAAGGTAGCTACTTATTAGCACTTGAAGTGGTTTCTTGTGCTGGTTTATCTATCCGGTTGTTCAGGGATGTGTTTTGTTTAGCGTATTTGATGCAATAGAAGAAAAGCTCCCTGTATGGGATGTGCTCGTTTTTGTTTTTTTAATTTATACACCAATTTTCAGGAAGATTTATATGGCGCTGAGTGTCGCGGAAGTTTTAAATTTGGTGGTTGTCATTATTACAGCGATTATTGCCTTTGTAACTTATAGGGTAGCGGTTAAATCTCATGAAACATCAAAGGAAGCTATTAAGTTTGCTAAGCTGCAGCTCAATTATGAGTTTTGTTTAAAGTTATATGAGTTAAAAGATTTGTGTAATCAAAACGAGGGTGGGAAGTTGTTTTTAAAATTCATTGCACGTGAAGTTTGTGATGAGCATCAAACGCTTCTTTACTCGATTAGAGATAACGCGAGAGTTTTAATTAATAATGAAAGGTTAGCAAAAGAGCTGGTTAACTTGTGTGGGTTTTTTCTGTATGACTCAGAGACCTCTATGGGGCTAACGATCGACTCTCAAAAAAGCGCCTATTCCCCGAAAGAATATACTCGCTCCGCTAAGGGTGAAAGACTGGATTTGTTTTTTCAAGCGCTGCAAGAAAAGTGTGACGCTGTGATTTCAGATGCGATAAGTGATGCGAAACGTGTTTGATGGGCTTGTTTTGAAGGTTTGAGACGCTGGTGGTTTGGCTTAAAAGGCAGTAAGAAGAACTTATTGCCCTTTTTAGTGGATAAGTCTTAGCCTTTAGCAACGGCCTTCAACGCTTCGGCCATATCACTTTTATGATTGGATGCTACGTCAGTTGCAGTTTCGCCGTTATTGTTCTTGATGTTTAAATCCGCGCCTTTTTGGAACACTTCATTTGCAACAGCTTTAAAGTAAACAATGAATTGGTTACCACCTTAATCTTCGCCAGGATAACTATTATAAAAAATTTCCTCAGGCATAACGTCTATGTTTTTAGCTAAGTGGTGTAAAACGGTTGAACCGCTGTTATCAACAACCGTAGCATCTGCGCCATGCTCGAGTAGTGTTTTGATTATTCTTGCGCGTCGAGTTCCATTTTCAAACGAATCATCACTGTATATGCTTATATCAGCCGCAACGTGTAAGATTGAATTACCTTCATTATCTTTGCTATTTATTTTAGCACCATGCTTTATAAGTAGGTCTACAACGTCTTCTCTAGCTTGTTGAACATTCCGCATGAGAGGTGTCCAGCCTGTTGGTGATACTGCATTTATGTCTGCCCCCCATCAACGAGTACTTTTGCTGTTTTTTTACTTACATGGCCAAAAAGAGGGGTTAAGCCGTCTTCACTTTAAAATTTACAGATTTGGGTGAAATCTCAAGCAATAAGTCAGCCATTGCAGCTGTTTCGTAGTCTGCATTGTAAGTATCTAGAAGTCTTTGAAGCGGGGTCATTCCGTTAGCTATGTTTGAATTAAAAAAAGCAGTCCCCTCATTTTTCATAACTTCCAGTAATGATTTTCTTTTGTCGATAGTGAATTGTGATTGGTTTAAGATGAAATTTATAAGAGTTAAATTATCGACTTTTGAGAAATAAGTCATTACTTCAGGGTTCGATTGCACTAGCTGTTTAAGACGCGCTTCATCTCCAAGGCTAATTGCATTTGCAGATTGGCGCCAAGCGAATTGGTTAATCTGTTTGTATTTTGATAGCCATCAGTATTTTTTGCTATCGCACTTTGTGAAGTGAGTGTAATTAGGGTTGATAGGAGAATTCATTTTACGTACCTCATTTGATTATTTATCCTTTTTTGGAGGGATTTTAAAAAATGTTAACTTAAAAAATTAAATCTAATTAACTGTTTTTATTGAATTTAAGTTCCTTTTATAGGGTGTTCTTTAGTGTCTAAGCCATATTTAGCTTACTGACTGGCTCATCTATTTTAAAACCTACACTTTCCAAAAAATGCCTTTTCTATAACACGTGAGCATCACCAGGTAAGATACGGCTAAAAACAGCAGCGAAAATACAAATGATGCTAAATAATCGTTGCTTATAAACACTTGTATTAAGCCGTAAATACTGCCTTTTAAACTGCTATCACCTATTGGAATCATTATTAATAGGCGTGCAAATACGCCTGCAAACATAAAAAAGAGTATCGCATTGGCGCCAAATACAATAAAGGGTGCGCCCCAGCTTCGTACTTTATAAATATCTAAAATGGCACTGCACAGGGCATACGTAATAATAGCAAGCCCAGAGCTGAGCAACACATAGCTTGGTGTCCATAATGCTTTGTTGATAGGCGTTAATGGCGAAATAGCATAGCCGGCAATAACAGCTAATATGCCTGCTAAGATAAATGCGTGGGCTTGCTTTTTAAGATCAGGTTGTTTTGTTAAGTAAACCGCAGCCAAGATGCCACTTAGCGCACTGGCAATGGCTGGAAGTGTAGAGAAAAGCCCCTCAGGATCAAATGGCAGTGGCTTAGCATTCGCATAATACACATGGTGACTACCTAAAACCGTACTATCAATAAAGGCACTTAAGTTATTGCCATATAACCATAAGCCACTCACTACCTCGCCGGTTGGCAAGGTATAAGGGATATAAAGCATGGCGGCGCCATAAAATAATAAAAGAGTGATGCAAGTAATGGCTATTTTCTTAGGCGATAAATAGAGATAACAACACAGAGCGACTAAATACACCAAACCAATACGTTGCAGCACGCCCAACACACGCAACTGCAATAGTTTGTCATCAACCCAACTGAAAGAGGGATCTCGAAAGTTGTAATAAAACAGGGCTAAAAACCAACCAAGAGCAATAAGCTTGAGGGTGCGAATAACACCTGCTTTTACTATTTGCTGATCACTCACTCCTTTAGCGCGCAAGTTATTTACTGATAGCGTGATAGACATGCCGACAATAAAAATAAAAAACGGAAAAATTAAATCAGTCGGTGTCCAACCATGCCATTGTGCATGCTTCAATGGCCAATACATCGCTCCCCAACTCCCCGGATTATTTACTAAGATCATAGCGGTGATAGTTAGCCCCCGCATTACGTCTAATGCCATAAGGCGGTGTGTGGGGAGTGACTTTATAATATCGGAACAATGTTGGCGCATAAGAAAACTTTATTTTTATTTTGTTTTAACATTGTAATAAATTATTACTTCAAAGCAAGTTACTTTTTGTTCAATTACTGACCCGTAAAGCTTTAAACGCTTAGCTTAGTATTTGATTGAAAAAACATTACAAGAAATGAATTGCCATTACTTGGTTGAACCATCTATTTGCAGATGTTTTCACTTAAATTAAGGATGTTTCCTTTGTAAAAAGCAGTAACTTGAAATTAGAGTAATTACACTTATTTGTTTGCGCTAAATCAAATTCTGATAAAAGTTTTATAGAGGTACACAGAACAAATTGCTAGTATAAAGGTATTAGATGTACCCGATATGGAATTTTGGGCCCATATGTGAGAAGTATCGTGCTTAATAGTCTTAGCAAACGCTTAAACCTACGTCGTTTAATTTTATTATTAGCGTTTTCTGCAACGCTTATTACCTTTTTAAATAGTTATTACTCGAGCTACCAAGTTCAAAAACAACAACTAATAGATAAAACAATGAGTAATCACAAAGCCTATGCTGCTAAGTTGGTTTCGGCTACTGATAACTTTTTGTTAGCTGCTCAGCAACAGCTTGCTTATGTAGGCAAAATCCTTGAAGAAGACTTTAATAATCAGAAGCTGATCAGTGCTGAAGCAGAGCGCTTAAGATTACAAACTAATAGTTTTAACTCGATTATAATCGTTAATAAACAAGGCGAAATTCTTGGCGTATCGCCGCAGTCTCTTGAACTTCAAAATCGTAAAGTAGATAGTTTTGGCACCAAGGCTGCTTTGTCATACCGTATTCCTATGATAAGCGAGCCTTACATTTCTATGGCGGGTAATTTACTCATTTTTATCTCGCAACCTCTATTCGATAAGAACAGCAATTTTATTGGTTATGTTGGCGGAACTTTATACTTAAAGCGCGCCAGTATCTTAAATCAGTTATTGCAAGTTCATTTCTATCAAGACGGCTCTTACTTATATGTGGTTGATGAAAACCATCGTTTACTTTACCACCCCGATAAATACCGTATTGGTGAGCAAGTATTTGATAACCAAGTAATTGAAGAAGTACTAAAAGGGCACTCAGGGACTCAGCTTGTTACCAACAGCAAAGGCGTTGCAATGCTTGCTGGCTACGCACCGATGACAGTAGCTCCTTGGGGAGTAGTAACCCAGCGTCCACTAGACAGTACCCTTGCACCGCTCGACAGCTTAATGTGGCAAGTATTTGTAAAAACGGCACCAATTGGTTTACTCACATTTGTATTTATTTGGGTACTTGCGCGTTTAATTGCACAACCTTTGAGACAATTAGCTGAAACCGCCAATACTCTCGATCGACCATCTACTTCGCTTGAGCTGACACAAATTCGTTCATGGTACTTTGAAAGCAATGAGCTAAGAAAAGCCATGCTTAGAGGTGTTGGCTTATTACACAGTAAAATTGGCTTGTTACGTCAAGAAGCACAAACGGATCCATTAACCTGTTTACATAACCGCCGTAGTCTTGATATGCAGTTAAGTCACTTTATAGAGCAGCGTTGTCCATTTGCGATACTGGCAATCGATATCGATCATTTTAAACGGGTAAATGACGAATATGGGCATGATATTGGCGATGTAGTATTGCAATCACTTGCTAAAATCTTGCTGGATGTCACGCGCGATGGTGATGTTGTTGCACGTACAGGAGGTGAAGAGTTCATTGTGATCATGCCAAAAGTTGAGGCAAAACGGGCTTATCAACTCGCTGAGCGCTTGCGTATGCGCGTCTCAGAAAGCTTCATAGATCCAGTGGGCTGCATTAATGTATCAATTGGTATTTCGGGCTGGCCTCTGGAACAATTGAGCCTCGAAGAGGTGTTTAAATTGGCTGATCAAGCTTTGTATAAAGCTAAAAAGACCGGGCGCAATCGCTGTGTTGTTGATGGCAGCTACTATAAAGAGCTAACCCCTATTTCTGACACTCCAGTGTTGGAATAAGTTATTTTATATGCAATAGTGAATGTTATTAAGTTATTTACGGACAAATCGATATGGCATTTACTTTACTCGCTCGATTAATAAAACCAATTATGTTTGCAAGCGTTGCTCTGACATGGGGTAATAATGTTTACGCAAATTCTGATGACGACAAGCGCAGCGAGTTTATTGATGTAGGCGTATTGATACCGAATGCAGTGTTGGATATTCGTTATTTTGGTCATCATAATTTTGTTGGCAAACCTATAGATGGCTACAATGCACCTAAATGTTTATTACATAATAGTGCTGCTACAGCCCTCAAAAAAGTACAAAATGCCGCTCAAAATGAAGGGCTAAGCTTAAAGATATTTGATTGCTATCGACCACAACGAGCAGTCGATCACTTTGTGCGTTGGGTTAACGATTTAGAGGATACCCGCACTAAAGCTGAGTTTTATCCAAATCTAGGCAAAGACAAGCTACTAGGTGATTATATCGCCGCTAAATCGGGCCACAGCCGTGGCTCAACAATTGATCTAACCTTAGTCGATGCAAAAGGCAAAGAGCTCGATATGGGCTCACCCTTTGATATGTTCGACACCCTGTCAAACACCGACGACCCGCGCATAAGCGCAGAACAAAAAGCCAATCGATATAAACTAAAAACCCTCATGACTGATGCCGATTTCGCCCCTTATTCAATGGAGTGGTGGCACTTTACCTATCAACCTCAAGCATACCCCGCTACCTATTTTGATTTTGTGGTGGAGTAGTTAAGTTAGCGAGTTTAGAGTTACGAGATGGCGAGCTGGCAGCGATTTTACATCGCGTCCTAGAACCCAGAGGCTAGTACTTCATCACACAAGTTCTGACTAGTTGAGGGCACCATAAGCCCTCTCAAGTTTTTCACGAGCTGATTCAAC